>SXHS01000034.1 GCA_005773145.1 Planctomycetaceae bacterium
CTCACCCCGGGCGGCGGTCGGGGCCGAGTCTGTTGCCGCTGATCCCGGCCACGGAGCACCCATTTGGACCCATTGCTTCAGATCGCTGATCTCGCGGTCGGACAATTTACCCGCAGGGGGCATTTTGGGTTCATCCAAGTACTCCACCGCGTGAATCAGCAGACTCTCCGCCGGCTTTCCCGGAACCAGCGCGGGGCCCGAGTCGCCCCCTTGCAGCAACTGCGGCTGAGCCATGACCTGTAAACCGCCCTCCTGCTTTTCGGTTCCATGGCACGATTGGCATTTCTCGGCAAAGATCGGACGAATCTTGCTCTCAAAGAAATCGTTGGACGCCGGATCCGTGGCCGCCACCACATCGCGCGGGGCACCGGCCAAGGCCACCAGCACGGCTGCACAGAGCAATGGCAGGGGGGTGCTTGCCATAGCACGTCCATCATGGCTGGGAGTCAAGATGAGAGATCCGAATGGTTTAGGTTTTTTGATTCGCATCGGAAGAATGCCTCGGTGACCTGGCGCCATTCCGGACTGCTTGATCGGCAAATAGACTCCAGGAACTTGCACGCGGAGGCGCTGAGACGCGGAGGTTGGTGACGTGTTGGGGCGGTCACCCCAGTCACGGCCCACGACATCGTAGCGGACCACCCAATATTCTTTATTGTACCAGGAGATGCACTGTAACCACACCGTTAATTGAGCCTGTTTAGCCCCGGATTCCCGTCGGCCAAGTGGGCCCACCCCCCCTGGCGGGCAGAGCGAGCGGCTGCGTCCGTGAACACCTGCACGCGCCAACCGTCCCACAAACTCGGGTATTGCCCCTGCTCGGGCTTCGTCGTCGGCCCCGCGTTCAAGGCCGGGATCACATGTTGAGCGAAGCGGTTGCCGAACCCAGGATCCTCGAGCACTTCGTGCACGACAGGCGGTTGCTGGCCCACGGCCAATTCTAAGCGACTCCCCAATCGGTGAACCGCCAGCGACGCAGCGGTGCCATGCAGTTCGAGCTCGGGAGCGAGCCCCTTCCGTATCACGGGGGCGTGTGAGAGGACCATGATCCCCACCGTCCCCCGCTGGAACTCGATGGCCAACTGACCGTAGTCGGGTGCCGTTCCGCGTTTCCGCGCAGCGGGTTTGGCGGGTGCGTTGTCGCGCGGGTCGCCCCAATCCAGCGCCTCGCGCAAATTGATTTCACCGACGTCGAGTTTGGCATCCGTGATGACATCCGTATGCGCCAAGACCCGCCGCGCCTCGTCATCAAGGATCCATCTCAGCGTATCGTAGGCGTGTGATCCGACGTCGGCGATTGTGCCTCCGGCGGAGACGTCGGCATCGTCGCGCCAGGTGAAAGGCATCTCGGGGGGCCGAGGATTGTGCCAGCGATAGACGACGACGCGCACATCGCCGAGGATACCGCTGGCCACAAGTTCCCGGGCGCGGGCGAACACCGGGACGTAGCGCGTCCAAAAAGGGACGAAGTGTGCAACGCCCGCTTTGTGACAGGCTTCCCACATTTCATAGGCCTGTTGGGAATCCAACGCCACGGGCTTCTCGCAAAATACCTGCTTGCCAGAATGAGCGCTCGCCATGACGGCTTCATAATGAAAGCAATCGGGCGTGGCCACAAGCACGCAATTGACATCAGGATGCTGCACCACTTGTCGCCAATCATCGGAGATGAACGCGGCGCCATCTTGTTTTGCAGCGGCCTGCAAACGATCGCGCCGCCGTGCGCAGAGCGCCACAATCTGGGAGTCTTGTGGCGCCTGACGGATCTCATCGCGGTAGGGGCCTGCCACGAAACCCGTCGCCCCTAGAACGCCCCAGCGAAGCGGAACGCGGTTCGACATTTTCACACCAACCTTCCTAAACGTGTCCCCATTTTTTTCGCAAGTACCACTCGAGCGTCAGTACGCCGGTGAACAACAGCAGGAAGCCCGACGCATCGAGGGGCGAGTCGCCCAATTGCCATTTCGACTCCTTCTCGACCTCCATCTTATCCGACGCGGCCTGCATTTTTCGCAGTAGGGGGAGTAGCTCGTTTGGGGCAATGACCCGCCCACCCGCGTCGCGCGTCAAATCCGCCATGCGTTGCAGTTGATCCGGATAAGCCGCCGGATCGCTCAATTCCAGGTCTTGGTCCAACACCAAGAACGGCGCTCGTGTCGCGCCCAAGGGTTGATCCCCCTGGTTGCCGGTGACCAGCACCTGATACTCGCCCGCTTGGGACGTTTTATCCCAAACGCCCTGTAAGGTGTCTCCCGCCGCGACGAGCGGTACGGAGGTTTTCTTCCCGGAAGGATCGAGGATTTCGGCGCGAAATGTTGCGGACGTCAACGGATCACCCTCGGCTGTACGGGCACCGACCTCGAAGGCGACGGGACTTCCCACGACGTAGCGTCGCGGTTCCAGGCGAATCCAGAGTTGGTCGCGTTGCGCCTGCTCCTTCTGCGCCAGCCAAAGGATCATCTGTCGCCAGAATCGCTTGTGCTGACCGGCGTGACCCCGTTTGTACCAGCGGTAGGTGGTGTCGCCGGCGAAGGCCAAGACGCGGCCGGCCCCAAATTCGTGAGCAACGAGCAGCAATTCATCGCCATCTCCCTTAATCAACACCCGCGCCCGCTCTTGCAGTTGCGTGATGCGATTCGCCCCGGCTAGTGGCGGCAATTGCTGCCACGCGGGGCCGTTTTGGTCATCCGGGGCCAAACGCGTAATAAAATGCGGCTGCGACGGGATCATGCGAATCGGCCGATCGTAGTGCAAGTCGGTGCGCAAAGGCTCGCCGGCGTCTTGGCGCTCCAGACGATCCATCAGGACAGGTAGTGCGCGGGCCAGTGGCGTGTCCGCGTATCCCCCCGCGCCGAAACTTTGGTAGCCACCGATCATCAACAAGCCTTTGCCTCGCTCGACCTGCTGCACCAATTGTTCGCAGGCTTCCGGGCCCAGCGTGGCGGCAGCGACATCGTCCAAGATGAAGACATCGAAGGCGTTGCCGCGTGTCTCCGCCACGTGTTCGGCCGTCGGCGTGGTCTTCACTCGAGCATCGAGCCAATGCCCTTCCCACTGCATGTCGGCGGATGCGTCGAGAGAACGCCTCACGAACTTTTGTTCCTCCGACGCCACATTGCCATACAGGTGCAGTAGGCGTAGTCCCCCCTCGCGCACGTCTAAGATGGCACTCAGTCGATTGTTCTCCTGAATCCATTCACCTGGCTGCGCCGCCGCCTCGACGCTCAACGTGTACTGTCCCGGCACGCGAGGCGTGTAGTCGAACTCGATATCCACTCGTTGCCCGTTGTCCATCGGACGGAGCGTGATGGGGCCGACCGTGTCCCGTTTCCCGTCGGTCCCTTCGACGGTCATTGTGATGGGGATGGCTTGATTGACATATCCGTGTGTGCGCAATTGGGCGTGAACGCGGAAGGTGTTATTGGCAAACACCGTGAATTGATCCGGCAGGTTCTCCACGGCGACGTCTCGCGCCTGCGATTGGTCACGAGAACGGCCAAAGGGGATCACATACAACGGGCAGCCAGCGCGAGCCAAATCACGTGCCGGTTGGTATAGATCCACACGCTGGGTTCGTGCACGTTGGGCCCCGTCGCTGAGCAGCACCACGCCGGCCAATCGTTTGCCCGCGGCTTGCTGCAGCACGGCGTCCAAAGATGAACCGATATCCGTTTCAGGCCCGTCGGGACTTATTCGAGCCATAAATCCCTTTTCTTCCCAGGCCAGCGCGTGGGGAGTCGATTGGAACCCATAACACAAGACTTCCAAGTGGGATGTGGCCTGCGACGGCTGCCAGGCACCAAGCGCTCCCTCCAGAGCCTGACGCTGCGCTTGCCACCGCGACTCCCCCGACACATCCTCGATCGACATGCTGCGGCTCTGATCGGCCAACAGAATCACGGTGGATTGCCGCGGACGTAACGTACTGTGGACCCATGTGGGTCGCAGCATGCCGATAAATGCCAACAAGATCACAATGAGACGCAGGAATATTAAGGCTCGCTGCCGTCGCGTGGACAACATCGCCGTTGGGGTCACGAACGCCAGCAACGCCAACAGGACTGCGGTGGTCCCAAAGACCAGCAGATAGCTGTCGAGGATCGGTGCTAGGGTCCATTGACTCATGAGAGTTCACGCCGCGTTATGAGGACGGTGCGGAGGAGGTGCTTGATTGGGCCGCCGCACGAGACGACCACCCAGATTGAGGCGATGCGCCGGTCGTCGCACGGTAGAAGCGATTGGCGACCCAATGCTCCAATCCCATCAACAGGGCGAGTAGCATCATGGCATACGGATACAACTCATAACCACGCCGCGCAAGACCCACGCGCCGCTGGATCTCATCCTGTTTCCGGGCGACTTGGTATCGGTCTGCCCCCAGTAGAGCGGCGAGCTGCTCGGGGGTGGCACGCTCCAAATTGCTGGCTTCGGTGGGTAGATTGACAGAGAAGCCGCCAAGCGACGAGTTGCCTTGTAACGACCTAAGACGGTAGACTCCCAATGCCTCGGTAAATTGATAGTTCAGATCACCGCCGTCCGCAGATAGGTCCTGCCATTGACCAAGCGGCGTGAACAACTGACAGCGCAACGTACCGGGCGCGGTGCCGAGGGAAATGGCAGCGGCTTGGCCCGCCAAATAGTTCACGCGGGCGCTGGCATTCCTCGTCAAATACAACATGGTCTGATCTAAGAGGATGAGCACAGGCCACGGATCCTCGCCGGTGTAGATTTCATTCCATGGTTCGCGCGTGAGATCATCGCGGCCATCGGAGATGGGGGTCGTCATCAGCAGCACACGCCCATTCCCCAACGGTCTCTCGATCATGGCGGGACGGCCGTTAGCATACGCCAAGACGACCGTTGCGTCCGGGGATAACGCGTCCAGCTGCCAATGCTGAAACACGGAAAAGTTCTGCCAGGGAACTCGCGTTTGCAAACCACGAAACGGAGCCAATATGGGATGCTCGATACGATCCGGCGCGAGTACGGTACCGGTGTCCGCTCCTCGCCAAAGTCGCTGCAGCTGGCCCGGCAATACCTGTTGCGCCGACGTCTCGTTGAATGATTCGCGCACGGCATTACGACCAAGAAAGATCGCCAGTCCGGCACCTGCACGCACGCGCGTGGCCAATTTCTGCCAGACGGCGGGCGTGAGCGGACCAGGGTCCAGTAGGCCGATCAGCGGGTAGGGTTGCAAATCCGACTCCGCCAGCTGCGATTCGGCCACCGCATCACAACGGAACCGCACCTGGCCCAACTCGCGCAATGCGTAGGGCGACAAGAGCTCTGTCAGGCTGCGCTCACTCGCCCCGGCGCCATGGGCGACCAAGACCGGCCAGGGATCGCGCACTGCTACCGTGAAAAATCGGACGTCGTCGCAGGGCAGGCCATCGTCAGCCAGCACCCGCACTTGGCCGTGATGGATGCCCGGCGGCAGACCAGGCAGCGTGAATTCAAGCTGCTGCATTGCATTCTCGGCCAACGCGACCGTTTGGCGGCCGCGCACCTGCAACTCGGGTAAAAGCGGTTTACCGTCCACGATGATCGGCCGTTGGGGGTCTGGTTGTTCCAAGGAAATCTGCACGATCGTTTCGGCCCCAGGTCCGGTCGCATGAATTGGCGCACGGACGGTCAAGGTGCCATGCGGGGCTACAAATGACGGGGCCAACTGCAGCTGGCCAAGGCCATAGTTGCGCGGTTCTGGAATGCCGACATCGATCACATACAGGGCCGGTTCTCCCGCATTGTCGATTGCGTCGCTCAAGGATTGAGTCGCGGATGTCTCCCAAGCAGCTGCGGTATGATCCGTAAAGACATAGATCTCTTTGCGCGGTAACGAGCTGCTGCTGACGAGCTTCAGCGCGGATCGCATGACCGACGTTAGAGATACGGGCGTATTGGTTGTGGTCAACCCCTCCAGCGTCCGCCGGACCGTCGATCGGTCACGGGCAAAGGCATTCGCAGTCGCACGTGAATCCACGACGGCGATTTCACTGTCATCGGGCAGCTGACGCAGCAGCCACTCCGCCAGCTCCTGAGCGGCCTGGAGACGCGGCTGATTTTCCTGCCGATACGCCATGCGTGGGGATGTATCGAAGACGAGCACCGCAGCCACCGGTTCCTCGTTGCCAGCCCCCAGGGACAACGACCAGCGGGGACGTGCCAAGGCCAAGGCCAGCATGCCAATCAAGGCGCAACGGAGCGCCAAGAGGAGCCAATGCTGCCATTGCATACGGCGACGGTTGGCATCACGCCGTTGCTGCACGAATCGCAGGGCGGGAAAAATCAAGTGCTGAGGACGTGGCCGCATGATCAGATGCAAAACCACGGGGACGGCAATCAGCAGTCCACCCAATCCCAGCACTAGTGGATTCAACACGCCCATCAAACTAGCCTCGCCGTCGCCGGCTCATCAGATACTTCACCAATGCTTTGTCAAATTGCATGCTGGTGTCCAGTTCCACATAGTCCACACCCCGCTGAAAGCACTCGCGCCGATAGGTCTGTCGAAATGCTTCGACCTCGGCCAAATACTCGGCGCGAAATCCAGTCGCGTCGACTTGCACACGTTCCGCCGTTTCCGGGTCTTCCAATTCACGCAACCCGTCGAAAGGAAAGGTGACCTCCGCCTCATCCAGGATGTGAAAGAGGATCACATCGTGCCCCCGATGGCGCAGCCGGCTCAACGACTGCAGAACCGGTTCGACGTCGGTCAGCAAATCGCTGAACACCATGACCAGGCTGCGATGCTTGAGCATCGCCACGACCTGCGTCAGACTAGTGCCGATATCCGTGGGCCCCGTCGGTTGAAGCCGGGCCAACAGCGACAATAGGGATCCCAATTGGCTGCGTTTGGACTTGGGAGCCAAACTAGCCCGCACGCGCGTGTCAAACGTTATTAAACCCACGGGATCCTGTTGATGAATCATCAGATAGCACAGGGCCGCTGCTAGGGAAATCGCGTAGTCAAATTTCGTCAACTGTTGTCGGAACGTGTAGCCCATCGAACGACTCAGGTCGACGACCAGGTACCCCGTGATGTTCGTCTCGGCTTCGAATTTCTTGACGTAGTACTTGTCGGTCTTGGCATAAACCAGCCAGTCGATATCGTGAGGATCATCTCCGGAGGTGTACTTACGATGCTCGCTGAACTCGACCGAGAAACCCTGAAACGGGCTGGCATGCAAGCCTTGCAAGAATCCCTTGACGACGAACTGCGCACGCAGATCCAGCCGTGATATTTGGCGCACCACCTCAGGCTTGAGGTACTTTTCGACGGCCGTCATGCGAGACCCATTCGCTGGTTGGTTCGGTTTCAACGCACTCTGCCGATGCTGAAGCGCTGAAAACGTGATTCAAATTAACACAGCGTCACTACGTGAACTTAGGAACCTCCGGCTCGGGCACCTCGCGCACGAGCCGCTGGATCACGGTCTCCGCTGTCATCCCCTCGGCCTGTGCCTGAAAATTGGTACTGATGCGATGCCGCAGAACGGGGATCGCCAATTTGCGAATGTCATCGATGGCAATGGAAAAACGTCCGTCCATCGCCGCCAGCGCCTTGGCGCCATTGATCAGAAACTGGCCGGCGCGTGGCCCGGCGCCCCAGTCCACCAGCTCGCGCACAAAGGGGGGCGCCGATGGATCGCGGGGCCTGGTGGCACGGACGAGTCGGGCGACATATTGGATCTCGTAGGGACTCACCGCCACACTGCTTACCAGCTTTTGCAAATTCACAATCGCCCGGGCGGTCAGCACTTTCTTGACCTCGACTTTGTCGCTGCGCGTCGTCGATGTCAGGATTTGTTCTTCCTCCGCCAAGGTCGGATAGTCGATTCGTACGTTGAACATAAACCGATCGAGCTGGGCCGCGGGCAACGGGTAGGTCCCCTCCTGCTCGATCGGATTCTGCGTGGCGATGGTAAAGAATGGGTCAGGAAGCTGATAAGTCTGCCGACCGACCGTCACTTCGCGTTCCTGCATGGCCTGCAACAGGGCCGCTTGAGTCTTCGGGGGCGTGCGGTTGATCTCGTCCGCCAAAAGGATGTTGGTAAAGATCGGACCTTCCATGAAGTGAAAGTGGCGCTTGCCCGCCTCGTCCTCCTCTAAGACGTTTGTGCCGGTGATGTCGGAAGGCATTAAGTCGGGCGTGAATTGAATACGATTGAAATTGACATCCAAAATCCGCGCCAGCGTGCTGACCATCAGCGTCTTGGCCAAGCCCGGCACGCCTTCCAGCAGACAATGGCCGCGCGTGAAAATCGCCGCAAATAGCTGCTCGATCACCTCGTGCTGACCGATGATCACCTTCTGCAATTCCTGCTGCATCAGCAATCGATGCTGATGAAATTCTTGCAAGATCTCGCTGAGGCTACGTGTTTTTGTTGTCACAAGTCATCCTTCACGCGAGGCTAGTCGACCGCTACCCGCAGGCCCGATCCGCGCGGGCTCGCTCATCGCTCGCCTTCCCGACTCCGGCTGGCACCCGTGCGCCCGAATCGCCATTGGTGCTGGGGGCACCCGCTGATCCAATCCGCACAATCGGCAAAGTAGCCGGCAGCGCGGCCCTGTGCCGAAGAAAATCGTCTGTACTTTGTGAATTCTATCGGCGTGGGACGGCTCCAGCAATGCGCGAACCTGGCGCGTGTCGCATGCTTCGGTTATCGCGGCTGTGCTAGAATCACGATAGTAACCTGGTGGTCAACACGCGGTCCGGATTTGCGAGCCGGACGAGAACGCCATGTGAGACGAGGCAAGCTATGCGGGCAAAGGCGATTTTGTGCCTCTTGTGCCTCGGTGGAATCCTGATTCTGCCGCTGCCTGCCCCCGCGGCACCCGAGCCCGTATCCGCCGAACGAGTTCACCGGGCCCTGCAATTAGCCTCGCGGTACCTAGTGGGCCAGCAACGGCAGACTGGAAATCGTCGCTATTGGGACGACTTCAGTCAATTCCAGGGCGGAGTGACCTGCCTCTGCACCCTGGCCCTGCTGAATGCGGGCACGCCCGCCGACGACCCGGTGATAGCCGGGGCCTTGGAGTACCTGCGCAGTCTAGGTAGGCCCAATTACGTTTATAGCGCCGCGCTGCAGGTGTTGGTTTTTTGCGAGGTCGGCCAGGAAGCCGACCTGCTACTGGTTCGTCGCAACGTGCAGTGGCTCGAGCACGCACAACGAAAGGAGTCGGTCTTCAACGGAGGCTGGGGATATACCGATGCCTCGGATTCGGCCGACAACTCGAATTCTCAATTTGCCCTGCTGGCATTGCACGAGGCGGAGCGGCGGGGTATCGAAGTACAAGACGCCACCTGGCGCCGCGCCGATCGCTATTGGAAAAATCAACAGCTGCCGAACGGTGC
>SXHS01000257.1 GCA_005773145.1 Planctomycetaceae bacterium
ATCCATCATGAAGCTGATGGTGCCCGTAGGGGCCAACACGGTGGCCTGCGCGTTTCGAAAACCGTAGCGTCGGCCTTCGCGCAGGACGTGATCCCACAGATCTCGCGCCGCGTCCTTCAGGTAGGCCGGGCCGGCGTCGTTGATATCTTCGACCGAGTCGCGATGCATCTGCATCACCTGATGGAAGGGCTCGCGGTTCAAGGGAAACGTTTCGAACGGACCCACAGCTCGCGCCAACTCAGCACTGGTCCGATTCGCGGCACCATGGAGCAATGCTGTGACGCTACCACACAGACCGTAGGCGGCATCGCTGTCGTAGGGCAGACCGCTCGTCATGATCAGACTGCCGAGGTTCGAATAGCCCAAGCCGAGCGGCCGGAAAAAGTGACTGTTCTCGGCAATCCGATCGGTGGGATAGCTCGCGTGATCGACGAGGATCTCTTGGGCAATAAAGAAGATACGGCATGCCGTCTGGAAGCGTTCCACATCGAAGGAACCATCCTCCAAGCGGAACTTCATCAGGTTGATGCTGGCCAAATTGCAGGCGGTATCATCCAGGAACATGTATTCCGAACAGGGATTGCTGGCATTGATTCGGCCACTATTGGGGCAGGTATGCCAACGATTGATCGTGGTGTCGTACTGGATCCCCGGGTCGCCACAATGCCAAGCGCACTCGGCCATCCGCTGCATCAGGTATTTTGCCTGATATTTCGGCCCCTCGAAATGCGAATCGGTGATCCAATGCGTGGCCCATGGTTGATCATTGACCACGGCGTCCATAAATTCATCGGTCACGCGGACCGACAAATTGGCATTCTGGAACAGAATCGAGCTGTAGGCCTCGCCGTTAAAGTTGGCTTCGTATTTGCCACTCTCAATCAGCGTGTGGGCCTTCTGTTCTTCCTTCCATTTGCATTCAATGAATTCGAGGATATCCGGGTGCCAGATCTTCAGCGATTGCATTTTCGCTGCGCGCCGCGTCTTGCCGCCAGACTTCACCACCTTGGCAATCTGGTCGTAGACTCGCATGAAGGACAAAGGTCCGGACGGCTTTCCGCCACCGGACAACTTCTCGGTGTGCGATCGCAGGGTCGACAGATCAGTCCCCGTACCGGATCCAAATTTGAACAACATGGCCTCGCTCGTCGCCAAGCGCATGATATCTTCCATGTTGTCGCGCACGCTCTGAATGAAACAGGCTGAGCCTTGCGGGAATTCGTAGGGGTTGTCGGGCTGCACCGCCGTCTTGGTCTCACGGTCCCAACGCCAATTGCAGCGAGCCCCGCGGACACCATACTCGTGATACAAGCCGACGTTAAACCAAACGGGCGAATTGAAAGCCCCGTGCTGGTGCAGGCAGAGCCATGTCAGTTCGCGATAGAAACGCTCGCCATCGTCCGGTGTCGTAAAGTAACCATCGGCCACGCCCCAATCGGCGATGGTGCGCGTGACACGGTGGATCAGTTGACGCACGGACCGTTCCCGTTCGGCCGTGTCCCGCTCTCCATAGAAGTATTTGCTGACCACCACGTTCGTCGCCAACTGGCTCCAGGTGGTGGGGATCTCACAATCCCTCTGTTCGAAAAGAAATTGCCCCCCCTCGTCCTTGATGGCGGCGGTGCGCAGTTCCCACTCCACCGTGTCGAAGGGGTCGGCTACCTCCGATTCCGTCGGGCAGAAGACCACGTCGATCGCAAGGCCATTCGGGTTATGCCCGATCGGACCGCCTGCTTCAGCGGCCCTCGTTCCCCTTGCTGCGCTGCCAGTGGCCCCGTTGGCCTGATTCCCGCTGGCCGTCCCCTTTTTACCGGTCCCCGTCCGCGATGATACCGTTGCCATGTCGTCACGCCTTCCTATGCTGATGTTGAGCGTCCATGCCACCACGAATGCCAGGCCAACACGACGACTCCGTACATCTGGCCGGACCTCTCGCATTGGGTCTCCTCAATATCTGGGAGCCCCCAACACAGGCCCGATCAGGCCGACGGTCGGCCCTCTGTAATCCGGTTCCGGACTGCCCGTTCCTCCGAAGTGATTCCACTCGCCACACCCGCCAGGCCATGCCCCCCGTCAAGAGGGCAAAAGCCGACGGCACCACTATATATTGTATGTGTTTTTGTAGACAATACAACATTTAGTCGACACGGGTGATTGTACCTCTTGATCACGGCTCGTCAATAACGGCCCGGTCCGCTCGTCCTAAGTAATTTGCTAGCAGCAAATTAGGACGGATCAGCGGCTGCGAAGGCTGCCGGACCCTGGTTCGGCCGGGCGACCGAAAACGTTGTCGCTAGGGAAGTTAGGAGAAGTGTCCTCGGCCACGCGGGGGGGCCGATTCTTGTCCGGGGCTTCACATTTTTTTGTTCGAATTTTTTCACTGGCGGCCCTCCAGGCACGGGGTGGCGTGGAGGCTTGATGTCAAGTGTCGGAAGCCGATTGCGGATGGTTCAGCGGAATTGTTTGAGGTTCGGGCGGTGTCGCTCGATAAACAAGATGACGGGCCCTCGTCCGCCGGACGAGGAGGCGCGCGCTGGCAAATCACCATGTCCATGGAGGGGCTTCGGTGCACAGACCAACCGTCCTATTGTTGACGGTCCTGGCGGCTCTGGGAAGCTGGTTCTTCGTTCGCGACTTGCCTCAGTCGCCGGGGCCGGGTGTCTCCCAGTGGTCGAATCCCTATGTGGAGCAGCCCGTCTCGTACACGCCCCCTGGGACCGTGCGTCGGCGTCCCGGGGAGACGATCCACGTGGCGTCCTTCAACGTGCAGGTTTTTGGAAACGCCAAAGTCGAAAAGGCGCGTGTGATGGAGGTGTTGGCCGGGATCATCAGTCGTTTTGACGTGGTGGCCCTGCAGGAGATTCGTTCCGTGTCGGACGACGTGGTGCCACGGCTAGTGGCCCAGGTCAATCGAACCGGACGTCATTTTGATTATGTGATTGGTCCGCGATTAGGGCGCACGAACAGCAAGGAGCAATATGCCTATGTGTTCGATCGCGACATCGTGGAGGTCGATCGTTACCAGTTGTATACCGTTGACGATCCTGATGATCTGCTTCATCGCGAACCGTTGGTGGCTTGGTTTCGTTGTGTCGGGCCGCCGGCCGAGGATGCCTTTACGTTTACCTTGGTGAATGTTCATTTGGACCCTGACGAGGTGCAACGCGAGCTGTCGGTATTGGATGATGTGTATCGAGCCGTGAAGTCCGATGGTCGCGGTGAGGATGATGTGATCATGTTGGGTGACTTCAACCGCGATGGGAGCAATTTAGGTCAACTGTTTCATGTGCCGGGGATGGTGATTGCCGTTCAGGGCTTGCCGACGAACACTCGTGGCACGGCGCAGTACGACAATCTGGTATTCCAACGCACGGTCACGGACGAATTTACGGGGCATTCCGGTGTCTTTGACTTCATGCGGCAGTTTAATTTCACCATGGACGAGGCGCTGGAGATTTCCGACCACTTGCTGGTGTGGGCCGAATTCTCCGCCATCGAGGGGGGAGCCCCCGGTCGGATTGCGGCGCAACCCCCCCGCCCTGCTCCGCAGGGGGCGTCGAAAGGACGTTGATCACGGCGCATCGCTGACGGGGGGAGTAGAGTCGGTCGCGTTTGCATCTCGCCATGGGTTCTGCCAATCTCCCCAGTTGTCGAGATAGATTCGGTAGGCCGGGGTTTGATCGGCCCGTTCCGTGAGCCAGGCCTTAGTCGCCGCGAGTCGTTCCTGCTCGTCCTCAAGGCTCAATTGGCCCACCAGCACGCGCGTTCGCAGGAAAACGAAATAGCTGTCGAGCACATCACAGCGGCAATAATCGTTGATTTGTTGCAGTTCCCCTTGGTCGTAAAGATCCTGAACCATATACCCCTGGACATCAATCTTTCCCGGTTTGCCCAAGAGGTTGGCGGCCAGGTTCAGTCCGCCGTTAAACCGGGTCGCCCCGAAATTGACGAGCAGCTCGTGCAGGTCCAAGTGGGATTGGACATTGTAGCGATTGCGGGGTTGATCCCAGCTCTTGCCCGATTCGGCAAACCAAGTGGGGACGGAGATGCCGTAACGAAATGCGGCAAGTTCCATGAGTGGCAAGTCGAAGGAGCGGCCATTGAACGTGACCAGCGTTGGCCGCTCGTAATATTCCCAACCCCGCCAGAAGTCCTTGGTGATCACGGGCGAGCGGTAGGCCGGTTCATCGAGGGCGACGATATCAAGCAGGTGGAACGCGACGTCAACCTTGGCCACCACGGTCGAGATGGGGACCTGGTACGTGTAAGGTATAAAATCTGTGCCGAAGTCGGCCTGCAATTCCTGGCGGTAGCGGGCGATGGCCTGTGCCGGCTCCAAGGACTCACGCGGGTATCGAACACGGGCTAGCAGCGCCCCATCGGCGACACTTTCCACGTCGAAAACCAAAAAACGAACGCTTCCCCGGGCCATTGGCGGCTCCTTCTCAAGAGTGGGCAGGCTTCATGCCGATCCGACATGCAGGCATTGTACCTGCCGGCATGTATTGTTTCCGGAACGGCCGGCCAATGCTAGCGGGCGGGGTGTGTGAGGAACCGAGTGCCGCCGATTTGGATTTTCCAAAGCTTACCGTAAACTCGCTTCACCCTGTCTTCCGAAGTAAATCGACAGGACAAGTGGTGACATCAGGGAAGGTGGACCGGTGGTACGTCTCTCGATCGTGATCCCGGCGGTGGTGGTGGACCAGCTATTGGAAGATACGCTGGTTTCCGTTTTGACCCATCGACCCAAGCAATCCGAAGTGCTGGTGGCCTTCAGTGGGGCCTATGAGGATCCCTATGGGATCGGCGACGAGGTCCGTCTGCTGGAGATGCCCAGCGAGACATCGTTGCTGGGACTGTTGAACGCCGCGGTGGAAGCGAGTCGTGGCGAGATTGTCGTCGTCTTGGCCCCCGGTCATGAAGTCTCCGATGGCTGGAGTCACGTTCCCGTGCAGCGGTTGTTGCGTGATCTGAGTTTGGGTTCGATCAGCCCCGTGGTCTTGCGCGCGGATGGCTCCGATCAGATTGCGGTAGCCGGAATCATTGCCGGTTCGCGCGGAAAGCGTGTGACGGCGGCGGCTGGGGCGAGTCTGGCGACAGCCGATCTAGACCAACTTGAAATTGATGGCCCCCCGTTAGCTGCGGGGTTCTATCGCCGCCGCGCCCTCTATCATGTGGGTGGTTTTGATCCGACCGTGGGGGCCGCGTGGGCCGACTTGGACTTGGCGCTGGCCATGCGCCGCGCCCAATACCGGTCGGCTTGTGAGCCCGCTTGTTGCCTGCGGATTGCGGACGTGTCACGCGGTTGGTTCGAGGGGTTCCATGAGGGACGCCAGGCCGAGCGCATCTATTGGCGTTACAAGACGCAGGGTGCTCAGCCACCGTCGATTGCGATTCACAGTGCGGATGAGCCGGCCGAGGAGAGTTCGCTCGCGAGATCGTCAGCTGCGGTCGCTCCGACCGGTGCATTGGCGTGGCTGGGCCGCTGGTGCGGCTGGGTCGACATGTTGCGCGGTCGTCACGTCCGCGAGTGTCGATTGGCAACCCATCGGGCCACGGAGCCGACGTTGGCGAAGACTGGGGGCAAATGGTGGCGTGTTGACGGAGCGCACAAGCCTGATGAACACAAACGCAGTGGCGAGGCGTCGATGCCAAGTGAATTGGCGATCCCCCCTGCCCGGCGTGCAGCTGGCCGCTAGTGCCCAGCTCTTGAGGCCCAGAAAACGTCGGGCCTGGAAATCCCACCAGGGTCAAGCGATCAGGACGGTACGGATCTCTTCGCACAGACGCAATGCCGACGCGTTTGCATCGCTCCCCATCGTTCTGTAGCGATGCACCATCCATTCCAGACGTGTCGGGCCACTTGGCCACCGGACCTGCAGCGCCGACTGGCATTCCTCAAAGAATTGATAGAGACGAGCCTTGGTAAGTCCCAGTACCTCTGCCTGCTCGCTGATAGGACTGACGGCCCTGCCGATTCCTAGTCGCCGGCTGACCACTTCGCATATGGTATCACCCAGGTCGCAGCGTATTTGCTCGGCCAACGGGCATGCCAGTTGATTCAGCAGTTCGTCGCGGGTGGGCAGGTTGGATCGCAGCAACGGCGAATCGAACCACGACTCGATCATGCCGACATAGCGAGGCGCGAGAGATACGCTCAAGTGGGGCGCATGACAGGAGGCCGCCAAGACGTGATAGGCGGCTTGGACCGTCGCCACGAGGGCCGCCACTCGCTTGTCGCCAAACGCCTTCATTTTCCGAATCTGGGAGAGTGAAAGCGACAGGTATTCGATCAGTGGCGTCGTCCACATCGTGGTGGGGACCATCTGCAGGGTAGGCGCCAAACGACCGATCGTCTCCCGATGCACGCCGTGGCTGACGATAAGATCGCGCCATTCCTCCCACATCGCGTCGCTGACTCGCTCGGGATCGTGCAGGCCAACCGGTTTGTGCAGAGCCACGCCGGCGGGTACGCCGGACCAAAGGCCGTCGGACTCTGCGGGGACTGTTGTGGACGGTGGGACCCCGAGGGCTTGCGTCTGAACCGCACGTTCCAACAATTCAACCAGCGCGGTCATCTTCTTGTGGCCAACACCGCGGGTGCGCATGAGATCGGTGTAGTGACGGCCAATTAGGGCGCCGATTGGCTCGGACAGAAAGGTCCTCGGCAAACGCCGGTCGTCGCGGAGCGTCCAAAAGAGGAGCGGGCGGTGGTGCCACCCGATGAATTGTGGTTCGTTCAGTTGTCGGCACACCGATTCAAACCGGGCCGCCAATTGCATTAAATGTGCGGCATCAGCCAACTCGTGACGTGGCATTGGGGCTTGCCCCTCGTTATCGAATCTTACAGTGAGGACCTGGCTGTCCGTCGCGCGTCGTTGCACAAAATCCGCGTCTTTTACGAGTGTCATGGCCACCCAAGCCTCGGGGCCCGTCTCCAGGACCCACCGCAATGGTCAGGTCATCAACCATCCATCAGAGGGGTATTTTAGTCGGGGGGTAGATGGGTGGTCAAGTGGACTCCGACGCAACCCGATCGCCGGTCGGCGGCCATGCGGCCGCAACCTAGCTGCGGTGGGCCCGCCCGGTAGCGAGCGGAGGGGCCGTGCCGCGGATGATGAAAGAGGGAATGGTAGCGATTGCGCGCGAGCGAGTTCGAATAAATCGGAGGTGGAAGTAGGGGATTTCAGCGAGCAGGACCAGCACTGCAGTCGATGCTGTCTAACGAATGCACTCAGGATCGAGTGCTTCTAGGATGTCTATCGATTTACATAGGAAGGGATTCCTCATGGCGGTCAAATTTCTCACGACACGATGTCAATCCGCCGCGCAGCTCGGATGTTGCGTATTTGGTGCCGGATGGACGCGCCACAAAAAGGAGTCTTTCGATGAGGTGTTTTCAAACCTGCTGGCTGATGGTGGTGGTGGTCGGTAGCTGGTCCACTACAGGCCACGCGCAGTCGGCAGCCCCTACCCCGCGTTACCCATTGATACAATCACCGGCGCGCGGCGCGGTGCCACTGTCCGGCGCTGTGGGCTTGGAGCGGTTGGCTTCCCTTGAGGTAGCCGATGACGCATCGACTCCGATCGAGGGGAGCGGGATTTCTTCGACCGGTGGAACGGGGTGCGTCGGATGTCAAAATGGCACCGGCCACCAGCCCTTCAATGGAACCTTATGGGATCCATCTGCAAATTACACCTGTGGCGGTGCGAGTTCCGGCGCCTCGGGTATCGTTGGGGGAGTGCCGTGTGGCTGCCCCAATTGGTACGTCGGCCTGAATGGGCTGATTATGACTCGGGACGATGAGAACCCCGCCTTCTTCAGTTACAGCGACGAAGATGAATCGATCCAGTTGTTGAATAGCCGCGAGGCGAGCATGGACTGGGGGGGGGGCGTTGAGTTTCGTTTGGGCCGTCCCTTCTGTGGTTGTGAGTACGGACTCGAAGCGGTTTACTGGGGCCTCTTTCCAGGGACACAGGAATCGAACCTGCTCCAATCACAAGATATCAACCCAGGGTTCTTCTTGAATTCCACGCTCAATTTCGATCAATTGGACTACGATCCGGGTAGCGGTGCTTTGGATGCGGGGAACTGGTTCGATTCGGCCGAACGTCACCGGCTACGTCGGCACTACGAGTACCAAAACGTAGAAGTCAATCTAATTCAGCAGCCGTTGTTTGTTTCGGGATACAGTCCGTGTGGCATGAATACAGCTTGCTGTGGTCGTAACGGGATTTCGTTGGGCTGGCTGTTTGGTCTGCGTTATTTCCGCTCGGACGAATACCTGCAATTCGCAACGGATCGCGGCGACGAAGTCTTTGGGAACAACCCCGACGACGAGATGTTTTATGACATTGACGTCGAGAACAATCTCTTCGGTGCCCAGGTTGGTGGGCAGCTACGTTATGCGTTGACCCAGCGCTTGCACTTCAACTCCGCCACCAAGTTTGGCCTGTATGGCAATCACATTAGCCATCAGTCGTTCATTGGCGGTGCCAACGGTGCTGCGATTGTCAACAACGGTCCGAATGCGGGCCGCGCGTTTGATGTGCGATCGTCGAAGAACGACGTGTCGTTCGCGGGCGAAATCAATTTAGGTGGCGTCTACCGACTCCATCCGCAGTGGAATCTATCAGCTGGCTACCGAGCGATGGCGGTGACGGGACTGGCCTTGCCAACGGAGCAGATCTATCCCGACCTGCGTGGCATTGATGATTTGTACGACATCGATTCCAACGGCAGCCTGATTCTTCACGGTGCCTACGCCGGTTTGGAATACCTGTGGTAAACGAATCACGGTAAGCGGACTCACCCGCTCGGCCGTCGCCTTAACGGGCGAAACCTAGCCCCCGGCAGGAATCACTCTTGCCGGGGGTTCTTTTCTTTTTGGGTGGACGGGTGCAATAGTTGACGTGTACCTGAAGCACTCGGTGCCTCGGACGCACAGACGATGACGGACGTCAGCGCCAAGAACTCAGACGATGACGGACGTCAGCGCCAAGAACTCAGACGATGACGGACGTCAGCGCCAAGAACTCCGGGTAGTGGCGAATGGGATCGAAATCGGGCTCGTCCATCACCAGATCCCGAAAATGGGGTTCAAGATCGAAGCTATGGTCCAAATATGCCAAGGCTTTTCGGACGTTGGCTGCCAAGCTCCAATAGCAGGCCAGGTTGTAATGCAGGACGGCTTCGTCCGCGTTTTTTTCGAGAGACGTCTCGAGCGCCTGAATGGCCAGGTCCAGACGGCCAACCCGCTTGTAACACCACCCCAAGGCTAAGCTGACATGCAGGTTGCCTGGTTCCAACTCGGCCGCTATCCGGAGCGGCTCCAAGGCCTCCTGAAAGCGGTCCATTAGCCGCAAGGCCTGACCGCGAAGCAAGGCCACATCCGCGCGCCGGTAGTTCTTGGAGGCGATTCGGTCGAGCGCATCCAGCGCTCGCTGTGCCGTGCGGTCGCGCAACGCCACCTCAAGCGGCCAATGGTCGCCAACTGCGGTCAACAAATCCAAATAGCCCTCGGCCTCCCGCATCAGCTGTCGAGAGCGAATGATCCTGGGATCTGCCACGGCCGGTCTCTCCCCGCTCCTGCGGACGGTCGGACACTATCGCTACTCTCTATTCTACACGCTGATTGGTCCAAGCCCAAGTCCGATGCGCCACATCGTGGGCGAATTGTGCGACGGCCGGTCAGGGGCCGCACGCCGTGGGCTGTGCCAAGCTGTCACACAGCGACATTCCATGGCCGCTGATCTTCATGATCGGGGCAAACTCGGCAAACTCGCTGTCCACTTGGGCAAAGACCTCTGCCAGCTCGGTCCCCTGGCCCTGGACGAGGGCCTGATACGTTTGCAAGAAGGCCTCCCGATCATGCCAGTTGCCGTCGGTATCTGCGGGCAAGAGCGCGGTCAGGCTGATTGCCAGTCGATCTCGGTGCTGGTCCCCCGACTCCAACCATTGTGACGTGTGCACGTGGCCACGGATGAGGTCGACGAACGATTCCGGCAGATTCCAAACCCGCGCCATGTGGGCTGCGGCATCGGCGTGGTTCCAACCGAATCGCTCCATTTCCAGATCCGACAGCCGTCGTCGACCATGATCGCGGCTTTCGAACATTTCGCGATACTCGTTGGGGAGTTCCTTGGCCAACAAGGGAACGGCCATGTCCTGCAACAATGCGGCGGAAAACAAGTCCTCAGATGCATCCAGACGCAGACGCGACCCTAACGTCCGGGCCAGTAAGCCGCGTCGCAAGGAGTCCTTCCAGAGGGCCTTCAAATCGAATGGGCCACAGCGTGGGTTGGGGACCAAACTGAACACGGCGCTCCACAGCGAAAAGTTCTTCACGGTCCGAATGCCTACCAGTGAGATGGCGAGCTTGACGCTGGAGATCTCTCGGGAAAAACCAAAGTACGACGAATTTACAAAGCGCAATACCTGACTGGCCAACCCCGGATCGCTCTCAATCGGTACGGCGAACTCGGCCGGACCGTTGTCCGGATCCCGAGACAATTCGAGTAGTCGAATGGCGCTCTGAGGTAACGCCGGGAGCTGAGCGCCGGTCAGGAGTTGATCCAGCCGGACAGTTTGCGTGTTTTTGGACATGGGCCGAAATCACAGCTTACCAAGGGGGACACAAACGACTGCGGGTGCAGACACTCCTGAAAATTTACGTTGTGTTCTGAGCTGGGGCAAATCGGCCAGCGGCAGGGCCTGGGTGGAATATTGGGAATATGAGGGGCTGCTCGGGGGGGCATTCGCGCCATTCGAACTCGGCCAGGTGCTCGCTGCCGTGTTGCCGAATGGCCACCGGGGATGCGGATTTTCAACAAGTGGCTGCGGGGGCCTAGTCGGAGCGTTCGCGATAACTCTTTACTGAGGAATGATTTGTGATCGTAATGGCGTCGGTGGTCATGCCGGGGCACACCGGTTGCGATCGGGAGAACGTGGACCGACAGATGGGGCCGATCGTGCCCCTTTCGGTCGCGCTTCCCGTTGCGCATTTCTGTGTGCTAGTGGCATGCGTGGCGTTCTACTTACGGTCATCGTGCTGATTCTCGCGGCCATCGTCTGCTGCATGGCTGGCGATCCGCTCACGTCGCATTCGCCGGCCGGTTCCTCGGCCCCCCCCGCGACGGTGACCGCGGACGATTCGCCGTGGCGGCGGACGGCCGCTGGTTGGGAGCGTAACGACCGGTGGTCCGTCCACCGGCCCCGCGTCTTGGCCGAGGGGCCGACGGTTGCCGCGTTCCATCCGCTCTTAATGGCCCTGTTCCTGCTCATGGCCTGCGGCGGACTGCTGCTAGCAGGCCACGAACCGCCCCCGGCACGTAGCGGCACGCCCGGTCTCTTGGGTCGTTGAGATCTTTTTGCATTTTCGTGTACGAAGTGCAACCGGCCCGGCCACTAACTCTTTCGGCTGACAGTTGCCGTTTCACGCCGATAGTCCGTCTACTTGGGAGAGTTGCGTCATGCGTCTGACCCTGCGAACCTTGCTGGCCTACTTGGACGACATTTTAGAGCCGTCCGACGCGGATGATTTGGCGGCGAAGGTAAAGGACAGCGAATTCGCGACGGGCTTGGTGCAGCGCATTCGCAACGCCGTGGGGCGTCTGCGGCTGTCGGCGCCTCCCGTTTTGGGGAGGGGCATGGAGGGAGATCCGAACTACGTCTCGGAGTATTTGGACAATACATTGCCGGCGGACCGCGTTCCGGAGTTTGAAAAGATTTGTTTGGAGTCGGATGTGCGACTGGCCGAAGTCTCCGCTTGTCATCAGGTGCTGGCCTTGGTTTTAGGCGAGCCTGCCGAAGTTGCGACTGGGATCCGGGACCGTGTCTACCGCGTTCCGCAAGTTGCGGCGGATCGTGCAGCGATTCCGGCGGCGCGCGCCGATTTTGAGGATGCGCTTGAGCTGTTGCCTGGCGCGGCGGGCGGGGAACGGGCTCTGGACGCAGCCGTTGCCCCGGTGCCTATGATCAACACACGCAGTGCGGCCCCTTCCCCCCGCAGAAAAAGGCCCGAGGTACCGGATTACTTGCGAGCGGGAAGATCACGCCGCTACATGTTCGTGGCGGCGACGCTGGCCGCCGCTTTCTGCTTAGGTTTGGTGGCGATTTGGGTCGTCAGCTCCCTGGACGGTTGGCAGACCAATGAGCGGGCGACGGCGACCCTTTCG
>SXHS01000258.1 GCA_005773145.1 Planctomycetaceae bacterium
CTGGCGCAGCACGCGCCCACCGTCTCGGGCCGCCTGTTCGCAAGTCCTTAAGAAATCCTGCATCGATGTAGCCCCCCTTGAATTGGCCCATCCGCCGTTCGCTCTTTCCTAGGCGGAGCGATCATCGTACCACACAAGTCCGAGTACCACGGTTCTTAGGGATCGACAACCGGTCGGGCCCTTGGCCCTGACGTAGGAACGAGAGAAACCCCATTATTCCCGGTAAAAATCCGTCACGGCGGTGCCCGGTTGGGGGAGAGAGGTTCGAATCGGCCGATCCGCCCCTCGGGGCCAAGCGGACCCGAAAAAAATAATTGGAGCTAGTGTATGGACAAGACGGAAAAACTTGGTAACATTGGGGCAGACATGACGCTCATGTGTCGGGACAGAGGCAGGATGCAGGGCGTACGTGGGCTGCGGCGTGGCAAGAGTGAATCGGTGTCGACGAACTCTGCTACAAGTGTTGCCCATACAGAGGGGTTGAGTTTCATTCCTAATTCTTGTTTCATGGCTGCATCATTCGTTTCATAAGACCTCGGTAGGAATCTGGCCTCTTCTCTGTTCCGGCCCCGCCGCATCGCACCCGTGTGATCGGCGGGGTTTTTTTGTTGACCGCGTGTCATTACCATGAACCACCTTCCCGATGATCTCGTTTGGAAAGTTGCGGCCCAACAGGTAGAACTCCGGTCAGCACGATTGCAGGCGCATCTCAATCTTTCCCGCCCCGCCGATGGATTGCGAGAAATCTTCTTCAACGGAATCCCGCTGCCGAATCAAAAAATCATGTCGATTTGCTCCCCCGTCAGCGGCGACGGATCTCAACGCGACGCAGTGATTGAGGATTGCTACGTGCGCGGGAACGACCTGGTCGTCACCTATGCGCCGCATGCCGCGGAGGCCACCGCGCTGCAAGTGTACTGGCGTTATCACGAGCCATGGGATGGATCGGCAGCGATCGAAGTTATCCTGTCATCGCAAACGGACTCGTTGCATGCGCAGCCGACGGTGTCCATCTGCAGTCGCGTCGGGGGCGATGCAGCATGGTGGCTGGCGAGTAGCGAGCCACCGAGCTTTGAGTCGGCGCCGAGATCGGCAGGACGCTGGGACGGTCCGCAGGGTGAGGCTCGACTGGGCGCCTGGCTGATTCGGAACACAGCCGCCCAGTGTAGCTACGCCGAAATGGTCTACCCATCCGATTTCCGTTGCGGACACATCGTGAAACAGGCCGATTGGCTGTTAGAATACGAGTTGATGCGCGAATCCCTAGAAAAAGGGGTGATTCGGCGGGCACGGGTCTGCGCCCTCTGGATCTCGGGAGATACCCCACCAGCCAGCGTGGCCCATTGGTATCACCAGTGGGTCGACGCCCCTTTGCCTTTGACTACCTGAGGCGACGTGTTCAATTGCCTTACGTGCGACGCAGCAGCCCCAATAGCAATGTGGCAAAATCGCACGACGCGTGCCTGCGACTGAATCATTGGTCGTATGGAGACCGAGTCGCACTCGCCCCTAATGAAGGCACGATCACCACGGGGAGCACCAGCCATGCCATGGCCAACAGTACCCCGCCCAAGGGAACCACCATGCCTAACGCACGGATCTCCGTAAAAACGAGCACGTACAGCGACCCGGAGAAAAGCATGATGCCGGCCAACCACATGCCCCCGGCCCAGTTGATGCCGCGCGCTTTGCGATCTCGATCGCGATCAAGCATGCCCAACATGCCGATGGCCAGGGTATGATAAAAGTGGTAACGCACCGCCGTCTCGTAATTGTCCACACGAATCGCAATCGTCGCCACGTCTCGCCCCTGTTCGGCGAGCCACTTTGGTAAGCCGTGAGCCCCAAAAGCACCCAACAACACAGCTGCCGAGCCAAGAACCCCGGCAACCGCCAGCCACTTTGACCCTTGCATGTCGGTGTCCCCCCAAATTTCCATGAGTTGATCATCCGCATCATGGCAGCAACCGCAAGCCGCTGGCAAGGACCGGTCGCCCTTCGCCTCCTTTCCGATTACCCTAATGAGGTGGCCACCCAAGTGAAACTCCATTTCACGATCGTCGCAACGCGGTGAGAGGTATCTGTGGTACGAGAGCGGGAAGACGATTCGGCCGCCCGGGAAGCGCCCTGGGACATGAACTTGGATCGCTATGCGAGACAAATGCGCTATGCGCCGCTGGGAGTGGAGGGCCAACAGCAGCTCCTGCGGAAACGGGCGTTGATTTGCGGTTGCGGTGCCCTGGGATCGGTCTTGGCTAGCACACTGGTGCGGGCCGGTGTGGGCCACGTGCGCATCGTGGACCGCGATTTTCTAGAGCTGAACAACTTGCAGCGCCAGGTGTTGTTCGACGAAGAGGATGTGACCTCGGGGACTCCAAAGGCCATTGCCGCCGCCCACAAGCTGCGCAAGATCAATTCGCAAGTTGAAGTGGAAGCGATTGTTGCGGATGTGGATCATCGCAACATCCGCAGTTTGGTACATGACGTGGATATCTTGCTCGACGGTACCGACAATTTTGAAACGCGATTCCTGCTCAACGATACCTCATTACACTTTTTGATCCCCTGGGTTTACGGCGGTTGCATCGGGGCCGAGGGGCAAACGATGACGATCCTGCCGGGAAAGACCCCATGTCTACGGTGTTTGATGCGTGATACGCCACCGGCCGGTGCCACCCCTTCGTGTGACACGGCGGGGATCCTCGGCCCGATCGTGAATGTTGTGGCGTCTTATCAGGCCTGCGAGGCCATTAAAATACTGAGTGGTCGTCACTCGGCGATTAACCAGGGGCTGATGGTCTTCGAAATGTGGGATAATCGCGTCCGCCAGATCGGCCTGGATTCGTTACGTGAGTTGCGTGATTGTCCCGCCTGTCATCGCCAGGAATTTCCTTGGCTGACCGGCGAACGGGGCTCGCAGTCGGCCGTGCTCTGCGGCCGCAATGCCGTGCAGCTCAGCCAGGTCCACGCGGATCCCGCAGAACCGTTGAATTTCGACACGCTCTACACTCAGTGGCAAGCCATGGGCCGAGTCCAACGCAACGCCTATCTGATGCGACTGGAATTGGAATCGCATGTCCTGACGGTATTCCCAGATGGACGTGCCATTGTAGGAGGGACCGAGGACATCGCTGAGGCCCGCTCATTGTATGCTCGCTACGTGGGACACTAGGCCAACCATGAAGCCCGCTTTTCTTGCTATACTCATCGTTGCCGCGCCCTCCCTCCTCTGGCTACCGCTACTTGCCGCCCCACCAGACCGGTACCTGCCGCCATGGCAAGAGGCCTTGGAGCCGAGTGGCACGCTACCCACCTGGGAAGAACTGCCAGCAACACTTCCATCTGCCCGAGCGACCGTTCTGAGTCCCGACGCGTGGGCGCAATGGTTTGAGAGACTCGCCGCAACCGCGCCAGGCCAGCGCACCCCGCCGTTGGGCGTCAGCGGATCCAGACCGAAAATGAATATGTGGTCCCGTCTCAAATCACCATGGCCTAATCATGCCGCCCTGTTTTTTTACCTGGAGGTCGAGCAGCCCATCCAGTTCGTCTTGTATCACGGACAGTCCGGCCTACTGATCGAATACACCGGCGGGCCAAAGGGTTGCTGGATCGCACACACAATCACGCGGTCCGATCGGCAATTTGCACCAACCACACGTACCATCACAGCCCGCGATGAGGGACAGTTGCTCCGAGCCGCGGCCGATCCGCTCCAGCCGTTTTCGCTCCGGTACGCATCGGGCGAAATCCAACTGGGACAAGGCACCCACGTGCTTTTGCGGGCACCGCTGGCCGGCATGCCCGAGGATGCCTACGTTGTGGGTGACCTCGCGATTCGCGATCTACGGCTCCTCCGCTATCGCATCCCAGACGCGCCGGCGGAACCGGGCACCGATCCGAATACGCCGACAGGCCCCGTCACTCCGCCAGTTCTTGGCTACGATCCAGCGAACTGGCATACGCGGCCTGGCGACGAACATCGTTTGCAGACGGAGGCCGACCAGAGCGTTGTGCTTCGCCGAAATGCAGAGGAACCACTGGCCTGCGCTTGGTACGAGGGAACCGAACGGCATGCCATCCGGCGTGTTGTGCAGCTCCGTGTAACTCACGCGGAGCCCGGCTGTGGCGTGATGGTGGCAGACGAAACAGGTGCTGCACGGGCTGGCCTTCTATGGACCTCCATCGAGAACGGAACGGGCACCGTCGTTCAGCCGGTTTCGTTCGACCCACAATTTTCTATGCGCGCGGCAAGTGCCCGTGACGCGGATACGGCCATGCGTGCGGAAGGTGCCTTATGGTTGCGTTTGCTGATCGGTCCCGGACATCTGAAGTGGTGGATGAGTACCGATGGCATTCATTGGGCACGCGGCAATCGACCGATCTTGCTCGCCACCGCGCCGCTGGCACATGTAGGCGTTTTCTGCCTCGAAGGGCGAACGGCGGGCCAGATGCGCGTTCAGTTCGTCGAAATGCTGCCGTCGAACTTGCCATCCGCAGTGCTTCCCGTAGCCTGGCATGATCCGCCTCTACCCGATCTAGCCGGGCAGAACATCCGTCGCTGGCTCGACCAAATTCAAGCCATGTGCCCCGAGCACGACGAAACCGCGCGCAGCCGTTGGCGCATGGCCTGCGCGTGGAAACAATGGCATCGTAATTGCCCGGACGCCTCGGGCTCGGATCTCCTAGATTCCGTGCTGACGGAGGCTTCGTCGCTAAATCTCGATCCAGGTGTTTATCGCCGGTTGTTGGACCTGGTCGCTGAGCGCATGGAAACCTGGCACGACCATGACCGGGCCGTTCGAATGGCCGAACATTACGAAAATTGGGCACTGCAGGCCTTTGAGCAGCAGCAGTCCGCTCCGACGGCTCTACTGCAACAGGCCTGGGAGCAGTCACCACTCTGGGTGCGATATCCCATTCGCCCCGACTTTCAACGGGCGACACGCGCCGAAGCCTACCTCTTGGCCATGGATGGCCGCTGGCAGGATCTCGAGCGAATGACGAAGCATCTTCAGCAGCAGGCTGGGGGCGTGCTGCCGCCTCCCCTCCCCTGGGCAGCCGCGCTTGCCAGTCACGCACTGAGGCGTACGAACCGGCCCGCGTTCGATCCGATGCTGCCGAATTGGACGCATCCTCTGGTTGAGGACTGGAGCGCCGAAGTCTATCCGTTTGTCACCGACCTGGAAGCGATCCTCCGCGAAGGGAGCGCCGAGGAAGCGTGTGAACTGATCGCAGACACGACCCCGTTGCCAGAACAGGGATTGGCGCCGCTGAAATCCGATCCCAACCTGTTGGTGTCGCAGGTTGGCATGATCGAAAAAACCTGGGATCAGGTTCCTCATGTTTCTCAGGTCATGACGCAGGCATTCGGACCGGTCGCTGCAACGCGCATCAGTCAGGCCATGGAGCGCGGAGTGGCAGCGGATGTGGCTTTGGCGACTCTGCAGTTTCCCGGAACTCCAGCCAGCTCGCGCGCGTACTTGTGGTTGGGTGACCATGCGCTGGCGAATGGCAATTTCCAGCGGGCGTTGGCCTATTACCAGCATCGAACGGCGGCCGCGGATGACACGATGCACGACACGTTCATCGCGCGACAGAAACTAGCCTCAGCCCTGCTGGGGGAACCTGTGACCGACGAACCGTTGGCAACGGTCGTGCTAGGAACTCTCCAGCTCACCGACGCCGAGTTCTCGCGGCTGTTACAGGCATACACGTCCGCTCAACGCAACGTATTGCCCTCAGCCCTCGGCAAATCGGACCGGCCCATCGAGCGGCAAGATCCCGCGTTGACTCCGCGGGCGGGCGGTTGGTTGAACCGTGGGGCGTTAAGCGAGGCACTCGAACCCTCGTCCCCGACACTCGCCCCCTGGGACGGGGTATCCGAACCGGACGTCGACTGGTACGGCCGCACAACCACCATGGCATCCGACGCGCAACGCGTCTATATCAACGATCGTGATCTCCTGAGTGCCTACAACATGAGCGATGGCCGTCGTATTTGGGTCAGCACGCCACCACCCGGCCGGGCCCCGCGTCCGCTCGATTGGCCACTCATTCCCATGCGACCGCTGGTCACCGACCGTTGGATCATCGCTCGACAACTGA
>SXHS01000259.1 GCA_005773145.1 Planctomycetaceae bacterium
AATTCCGCTCACCGCCTGCTCGAATAGCCACACGGCCGGCCAAACCGCGACCCCAAATAGCTGCATGAGCGGTGACAGCCGCAAACAGACCCACTCCTTGTTACGGATGGCGAATACTTTGGGTACCAACTCGCCCACGACAATGGTGACGAATGTTAGGGGGACCACCACGACTGACAAGGCCAGGAACTCCGCCCAACCGTTTGAGAACCCCCGGGAAGAGAAATAGGGGCGCAGGTTCTCTTCGGCGCCCGAGCCCCCCGTTGCCGCGGCAATCACCCCAACCAGCGTGATGCCCAATTGTACAACCGCCAAACTGGCCTCAATGCCCTCCTTCATATGGCGGGCGGCACGCGCTCCGTGATGTTGCTCCCGAATCAGGATATCCAGCCGGGCGACCGACACCGAAGCCAAAGCGATTTCGTACGCGGCGAAAACGGCGTTGATGAGGATCATCAACGATATCACCAGTAGTTCAAGCGACCACACCGGCAATCCTCCTGACCGTCGCAGCTCCTAAATTCTGGAAGCGACGAGTGGCCGCCATTATGTCACAGTCCTCTTTGAGTGTGAAGCTCGCCCGCTCTGCTCGCTCGGCGATTAAGGTCCTTCGTCCGGACCGTTGGCAAGCGATCGAACCAACAAATGGCGGCAGTCCATGGCCGTGAAGCCCGAGTGAAGATAGGTGACATGAGCCGGCGAGTTGGCCACATCAACCGCGACCACCAACCGCCGCTCTTGACACTGTCGCGCAGCCCATTGTGCATATCGCGTCAGAACACGCCCCCAACCGCGGCCGCGTGCGGCGGGGATCAGGCCCATGTATATCAGTTCACATTGCCGTTGTGCCGGGTGATCGGCAAGCAGCAAACAGCCGACATCCTCCGTACCGTATTGAACCAAAAACCACAGATTCGGATCGAACACGCCGACGTGCTGATAACCGTGCAACACATCCGCCGTGTCGCGCATGCCGTCCAGATCAGGACAATCGCGAGTCTGCTGATACGTGACATCGATGAGTTCAAGCAGTCGCTGGTGGTCGTGCTCACAATACGGTGAGAAGACTAGCTCTCCAGTATTCGGTGGCGCCATCGGGAATTCGGACGCGGCGCACCCCAGGTAGGCCAGATCGGTCAAATGCCGATAGCCGTGATCCAGCATGGCCCGCACGCCGGCGTGATTAAGCGCTGCCAAGAGCGCTTGCGCCACTCGCACCCCCGCCCCAAGGAACAAGTCCTCCAAGAAACACAACAACTGTGTCGCCGTCGTTGATGGTTCACCGTCCACGAGATGCGGCGGCCAGACACTGGCGCAGCGGCCCGGAATGACCGTGCCCCAAGTAGCCCCCACAATCATATCGCCCCGCATGGCGACGAGCAGTTTATCAAGATCCAGCTGGCCTGCCCGAGCCTGCCCGATCAAGAGCTGCGCCAGATCCTGAGGGTCCCCCCCCGCCTGTGAAGTCATGACCAAACGTAAGGCAGCTAAGCCTTCGGAGGATTGGGCCTTTCGGATCACGGGCTTGGTGACAGGTGTTGGGTCCATTGCATCATCCGCAACGTGGCGGCCACGGTGGATTGAGGCCACGGGGCATTCCCAGCGTCGATCATCCCTTAAGCTTAACAGACGACGGGGGCTGATCGCACTTGGCGGGAATGGCCGTGGCCCGTATATTCGACGCAGTGCCGGTGCCGCAGTCGATCGAATTGCGGCTGCGGGGTACCGCACGGGATCGCGAGGCTACTACCATGGAATCGATTCGTTGCGCTCGGTTTCTGTTGACCGGATTGCTGGCTACGGTCCTTTGGGATACGTGGTCCAGTTCGTCCTGGGGACAACTTGGTTTTCCCGAATCCCCTCCAGTGTTTGAGTCAGAAAGTTCCGCCGAAGCCGTGAGCGAGCCCGCGTTTGGCGAACCTGCGCCCGATCGTGGTTACTTGGGGATTGTTGCCGATGCCGGTACTGGGGACGGGATCCCCGTTATGACGGTCGAAGCCAACAGTCCGGCAGAGAAGATGGGGATTCGTTCCGGGGATCGAATTGTTAAGCTTAACGAACGCGAGATCCGCGATCGCGCCGACCTGTCCCAAGCACTATCGCCGTTGGGCCCACAAGCGCCCATCGAAATTTCGGTGATTCGACAAGGACAGACACAACCGCAAATACTCAGTGGCGTTCTGGGGAAACAGCCAGCCGATGACCCAAGCAGGGGTCCGATGAGGCCTACACTGGGCGTGACCGTGAAAAACGTGTTGGATGTTGGCGACGGCAGTGCCCCGGGGGGACGTGGCGCGTTAGTCGTGGCGGTTCGGCCGTCATCGCCGGCGGACGTCGCAAAGATACCGGTGGGCGCCGTCATCACCAGCTTTGATGGACACCCCATCGCGACCTATCATGAATTGGTGCAGGCAGTGCAAAACTCTGAGGTGGGGCGTATCGTTCCGGTTCAATTTCTCGCGGATGGCCAAGATTCAACGTGCAACGTAAAGATCGGAGACGCGCCGGCGCACGGTATCAGTACCGATTCGCGATGGCATGCGAAGGACGGGCGATCCGAGATCGCTAGTGGGTCAGGAGCCGGTGGCAACGCCGAACAACGTGTCGCCGAGATTCGATCGCGATTGCAATCGCTGGAGCAGGAAATGCAAGAACTGCAGCAAGAACTTCGCAGCCTGGGCCAGTAGCTGTCCGTCAGCTCCCCCCGCCGACCGCTTATTCATCGTCGCGAGGTGCGCCGAACTTGACCCGCCGATTCGGTGGCAAGTGGAGTGACGAATCGGGATTGTCGGTCTTTGCGGCACCTTCCAGTGAGGCTCGGGGGGCATTCTGGTGGGCCGCAGAGGAACCCGGCGCACGGGACGGATCGCCCGACCCTGCGCGGGCTGGCGATGTCTTTTTGGATTCAGGAGCCGTGGCGCTCCCTTGCCACCGTTGTGACCTGCGATCTTGGTCCAGAAGTTTCTGAAACTCGTCGCTGAGTCTCGCTTGTGGACTCGGTCGATTCAGCTCGAGGTCGACTCGTAGCCGTCCATAGGCGTCCTGCGATCGGACCACGGGGGCTTGCTCAACTCGCAGAATCCCCAGCGGCGTCTCGGCGGCTGGGCCCAGAAATAGCCCATGGCCAAGGGCTGCCTCCTGCCGCAGACCAAACTGTTGCGTGGCCAAGGCCACGAGTTGTTGGGCATTTCCCGTTGTGCCATGAAACGCGATCCGCTGTACTTGGCGTTGCCGATCAAAATAATAGGTGAGCGCACCTGCCACGTCATGCAGTCCCGTTCCGGATACGGTGGTCACGCGCAGCCCTTCCAGGTCCAACTCGGCCAGGTGGGTGCTGACGCGCGACCAGCTATCCAATACCCATTCAGGCGTAACGTCAAAACGCAATAAGTCGCCAAACGACATCACCGGCGGGCCATCGGTGCGGGACTCGATGACACTCGAACTCCAGCCGTTCACCGCCGTTCCCCAGCGATCGGACGGAGACCATGGACCATGTCCCTGCGAATCCCACGCACGGCGCGGCGCCCCATCGGCCCGCATCGGCCTCCCGTCCTCCCCTTCATAATCGACGATGCCTTCCAACGAGCTCGTCAGCTGGTCGATCACGTCCGGATGCGAAGCCACGTAGGGTACGGCTACGCCCGCTGCCAATAGCGTCACCAACATCAGTCCACGCGATGTCATATCCGCGGGTTTCCTGACAGAGCCATGTGTGAGTTCCCTGAGGCCAACCTTGCAGGCCACGGCGCAAGGCACCGCATCGAGGTTCATCGGCCAATGCACGACCGGCCTGCACTCCGCCGGATCCGCTCGCGCACATGCTGCCCATACGGCATAACCGGTATCACGGCAGGTGACTTCTTCGACCTTAAACAGAAAACTCACTAGGGCGGGGTGACGGCAGGTTCCGCTGGGACGCGGACCAGCTGCATGCGGCTGGCAGTCCTGACTGTCTGCTGTTCGACCTGGCCGGCCACGCGTGCCTCCAGGGCGATCTCCTGACGGACGGTGGCTTCCCGGAGGTGCCCGGCATCAGGATCGAAATAGAGGAGCCCGGTGCTGTGTTGATTCTGAATCACGATGTCGACCGGTTGAGAATCACGGGCCACCGGGGTGACGGTCCATTCCATCCCGATTTTTTCCAGGAGCCGATTGCGAAACTCCTCGGGGCCGAGGTAGGTGTAGAGGCTATCCAGTTGCATTTGCCCGAACGGAGTCATTTCGATTGTCTTGGTCGTCCAAGTGTCCCCCGGTTGAACAGGATTTTCGGGCAGAATGCAAATTTGTTGAACCAACCTCTTGAGGTGGTCTTGCGAAAGCATGTTGCGAAGCTGAGAATCCGGCGGAAGTGATCGTAGCGCTGTCTCTCCCTGCTCCGAGAGCTTGAGTGCCAAGATCTCGCCGCGGCGATTCATCGTCTGCATGAACTCGAGGCCCACGAAATCGCGAAGACTTTGTGTCACAGTATCCTCGGTCGCGAGGAGTTGCTGTTGAGCACTCGAGTCATACACGAGGCGTCCGATATTGGGCGACTCCTGCTCCATCGTCATTCGGTCTACGATCTGAGTGAAGCGGTGTTGCCCTTCCTGGGAGACTTCCTGAACATCCCAGCGTATCCACATGCCGATACGGACATCCGACTGGGTCGTCTGGCCTTGGCGAATGGTGGTTGTCTTGTGCTCCTCAGTCACCTCCGAGTGCAATCGGTCATGAGGACGCAATTGCCATTGCAAGCGAGGAGCTCCTTCGTCCGCCAGACCGTGGTTTACTAGAAGTGCGACAAGGGATAGCGCGATCAGCTTCGGCCAGCAACCGGTATGGTGAGGCAGCATGCGGAGTCTCGTGGTTCCGTTTGGGTGCGATCGAAACGGGGAAGGCATTCTGCCGGTCAACTATTGCCAATGCCCATTCGCACCTTAGTGGGGACGATTCCAATCGTAGCCCGAAGCGTCAGCGAAGGAAAGCGGGAAGTTCTCATTATTCAGCACAGGCTGGAAGCCTATGCCACTGAGAACACAGACTGGAATCCTACGCCACTAGTTTTGCGCACGACGCAGCGTGAAGGACTCGCCGGGCGACAATACGGCGGCTTGGGCCTTGGTCTCCGCTTGGACACGCGCGGCCCAAGCCTGCGGGTCCTGGGCGATGGGGGGCCATGTGTTGTAGTGGGCGGGCAAGACATGTGCGGGCTTGAGCAGGCGAACGGCTTCCACGGCATCGTCCGGACCCATGGTGTATCGATCACCGATGGGAAGGACTGCCACTTCCAACCCCATTGCGCCGATCTGTTGCATGTCTGCAAACAACGAGGTGTCACAGGCGAAGTAGACATTGCCATCCGTCAGTTGCAGCACAAAACCGGCGGGGTTGCCCCCGTACGAACCGTCCGGTAACTGAGAACTGTGGTGGGCAATGGTCATCTTGACTCTTCCGAACGGTACGCATATCGAACCGCCCAGATTCATAGGCTCGACGTTTCGCACGCCATGGTTGTGGCTGAGCCATTGCGTGATTTCGAAATTAGAGATGACCGTAGCGCCGGTCCGATTGGCGATCGCGGCGGCATCGGCGACGTGGTCGAAGTGGCCGTGTGATAGGAGTACATAGTCAGCCTCAATCTGCTCCGCCTTGCGTGGGGCCACGGGAGATTCGTCGAGAAATGGGTCCAGAATTGCCCGACCTTGTTCGGTTTCAATGAGCCAACAGCCGTGACCGAGCCATGTCAATTGAGTTGCCATCGGCGGTTGTCTCCAGAATGCGATCTCAAGCGATCCCAAGGTGATGTTTCATATGTTTCTTGTAACCCTCGACCCCCGGCTGGCCATACGGATTGATGCCGAGCATGCGTCCTTCCACGACAGTGGCCAACATCAGCATCTGCAGCAACTGACCAATCGACCGTTCATCGTTGGCAGGGAGTCGTAAATCGGCAGTGGGCCGCGCAGCTTCGGAGTACGACTGGTTCGTCCCGGCGATCGCGGCACTCATCAGTTCGGGAACGGTGCAATGGCCGATCTCGTTCAATCCGTCTTGGTTCCAGTCGCTCATCCCCACGGTCAACGGGTCGCGTCGCCATTGCTGCAAGATCAGGTTTGTAATCAGCTTATCGGGTGCACCCTCTTGATGTTGCTGGGCGCGGGAATGCAGGTCACGCGTATTGACCACGGTTAACGGCGTGGCCCCCCTCCCCTCCTTCCCCAAGCTTTCGGAAAGCAATTGATCGTACCAAAGGCCGATCCCCTCCAGCGATTTGGCCCACGCGGTAAGTACGCGAATATTTCGGCCACGCTTTTCCCAGAGATGGGCAACTCCCACGTAATTCAAAACGAGATTCTGCGCTACCGATGACGTTGCGAAGTGTTCATTCATGGTGACCGCGCCCTCAAGTAGGGCGATGATGTCCAGGCCCAAGACGGCTGCGGGGAGTAAACCAACCGCTGAAAATATCGAGAACCGCCCCCCTACCCCATCAGGAACGGGGAACTGCTCGCGGCACCCGACGGCGTGGGCCAATTCAAAGAGCTTCCCTGCATCCCCGGTGATCGGGACAATCCGGTCGGCCAGTTCGGTGGGCGCGCAGCCCTTGCGCAGCGCTGCCAGAAAGATGCGGAACGCAACTGCCGTTTCAAGGGTACCACCGCTCTTGCTGATCACGATCAACGCCCAACGGGGAGGCTGCCCCGCATGTTCCGGGTCGTTGAGGAGATCGCTGAGCCCTTGCGCGGCGTCGTTGTCGACATTATTGCCTTCGAAATACATGCGTGGGCGGCTTCCCCGCTGACGTCGCGACAACTCATTGTGGTACGGATGGCAACACGCATCCATCAACGCCCGCGCCCCCATATAGGAGCCGCCGATACCGAGCACAACCACGCGATCGTTGGCCTCTCTCAGTCGGGCGGCCGTCGCCAAGATCCGGCCGACTTGGCTGCCGGTGCGATCTTGCCGATACTCGCGCAGCAACCGCGCGGGCAATTCCAGGAAGCCGGCGTCCAGCGGCACCTTCTGAGTGGGCAATGGCGTGGATTGGGGGGATAGCGTGTACTTTTCAAACAGCGGTCCGTCAACCTCCAGGATTTCCCGACGTGCTGCATCCAACGAATCAGCCAGGACAGCGAGGTCGGCAGGAGAAACGGCCCCTGGCACAAAGGCGGCCGTGGGGTCGTATTGGATCATGGGAGCGCGACCAGCATTCATCGGCAAGTTCCTTGTGCGGGGATCTCAAAGTGTTTCGCCGGCTGGGCGCCCCCGCGTTCGCTACCCACGAAAATAGCGAATTGGTTCACTTCAGGCCATGGGGCGCAGCGCGTTACCCATGCGATGCCGCTTACCACGTTGTGGATCTAGGGGGACTTCCACTACAGTGGTTACCACCTCGGTAG
>SXHS01000260.1 GCA_005773145.1 Planctomycetaceae bacterium
GTGTGATGGGACCGATGCGGGGCGCATCGGGACCGGTGCCACTTTGGGGTCCGATCCAGTCGCCACGTCGTCCAGTAGGACTCGCAACATCAGTTCCAGATCTTCCACCGACCTGGCCATGGGCCCGGGTTGAATGGCAATGGCCTGCATCCCTGGCAGGCTGGTGGCCAAGCCCAACAGCGATAACCGGCGACTGGTCGGCTTGAGTCCATGCACGCCGCAGAAATGGGCTGGCACTCGAATGCTCCCCCCCATGTCGGTGCCTACACCAAGCGGCGTACCGCCGACCGCCAGCAACGCGGCTTCGCCCCCTGTACTGCCGCCGCTCGTACGGGACAACTGCCAAGGGTTGAGTGTACTTCCGTAGAGAGGATTTTCGCTTTCGTGATACAGCATCAATTGGGGCACATTGGTTTTGCCCAGCACAATGGCCCCAGCGCGCCGCAGAGCCTGCACCACGACGGCATCGTGTGTGGCCTGCCCGTGCGCGCGTGTGGCAAGGCCCATTGTGGTGGGGGTGCCTTGCAGGTCCAGGCACTCTTTGATCGTGATGGGAACTCCGTGAAGTGGACCGAGCCGTTCGCCCGCTTGCCGCGCACGATCCGCGCTGGCCGCCTCCTCACGAGCCTGCTCAAACCGTGGAACGACCAGCGCGTGGACATCGCGATCCACCTGTTCGATGCGGCGGATGTGCGCTTCGACGACTTCGCTGGCCGTCACGTCTCCCTGAGCCAGGTGTCGTGCCAATTGAGTGGCCGAATGGCTTGTCCATGGACTCGCAGGCTGCCAATCGTTCAAAGTGGTCATCCGCTTGGTCCGCATGATCGATTCAGGACGGCGCAACCAACGCCGGGCGCCAAGACCATAATTGCCCGCTTGCCATGTCGCACCGCAGACCAGTATGGGGGGAATCGTGCAATTGATCCAGTGGCCACGAGCATGGGTCGCCGGACGCGCATGCCAGTAGTGTCACTAGTAGTGCTAGGAGTGCCACCATTCACGGCGGTGAATGGTCGAAATCGCAAAACGACCTTGACGCCATGAGCGGGCCGTCGTTATGACGCTTACTGAAATCGTACGGCGCAGCGCGTTGCATACACTTCAGGTGGCTTAGGATATCACGGGGATGGCGAGCTTATCCTGCCGAGCACGGTGGGTTGGGCCATGGGTCTTGACTTGCTTTTTCCCCGCGATCGCGTGGAGTCAGCGGGTGCAATTCCCGGGGCCACTTCCTTCGACTCCGCCGCCGGGGCTGTTGTCGGCGCCGTCGAGTGCCCCGTTCGACCCTTACTCCACATCGGCTCCCCCCGCGTTGCCGCCGAATATCGCGGTGCCTGGATTTGCACCTCCTGCCAGCTCGGCGCCCCCAGCATCCGGCTGGGCCCCCGCCCCTCCTCCGAACGCATGGCCGACAACTGGGGCGCCGTTTGCGGCGAGTCCCCCGCCACCGTTTGCCACGGCACCGCCAACGTCTTCCTTCGCACCGCCTCCGAACGTAACCGGCACGCTGTCAGCGCCGATGGCTCCCGCGCCGACCGGGACCGTACTCCCACCCCCTCCATTGAATGGCGCGGCACCGGGCGCGTATGGCGCATCAACATCCGCCAATCCGTTTGCGTCCTGGTTTCCTGGCGCCGGCAATCCGCCCTATCAACGGCTCTTTCAGGATACGGGCGCTCGTTACACGTGGCTGGCTGGGGACAGCGGCGAGGAGTTGGATCTGAACGAGATCGAGATCACGTCGAGTTTGGTCTTCCAGAATTTTGCCCGCAGTGACCGTGGCCTGCGCGTGAGTCCGGGATTTATTTTTGATTTCACGTCGGGACCGAGCCCGCCACCAGCAACGGTGACGGCCGACGTGCCGGCCCAGTTGTACAGCGCCTACTTGGACACTTCATGGGACCCGCGCTTTGGCCAGCGATTCGGGGCGGACTTAGATTTTCGCATCGGCGTTTACAGTGATTTTAAGACGGCGACGACAGACACGATACGCCTAACGGGGACAGGCGTCGGACTGATGCAAATCAATCCCACCATGACACTCAAGCTCGGGGCGACCTACCTCGATCGAGTGGATCTCAAGTTGCTTCCTGCTTTTGGCGTCTTGTGGGAACCGGATGCCCGCTCGCGATGGGATCTCTTCTTTCCGAGTCCCAAAATTTCGAAGTATTTCACCACGATGGGAAACGCGGACCTCTGGTGGTACGTGGGGGGAGAGTACGGCGGAAGCAGTTGGTCGATTGAGCGGACGGACCATCCCGAAAAGGGACGCAGCGATCGCCTGGATATCAACGACATCCGCGTCTTTGGTGGCGTGGATTGGCACGGCCTCAATCTGCGCCATGGATTTCTGGAACTCGGTTATGTGTTTGAGCGCGAGTTGGTCTATTACTTGGTACCGGCTGAAAATCTCTCGTTGGACGAGACTGTGATGATTCGCGCCGGTTTCTTTTTTTGATGTAACGCGCCATCACGATCGATGGCCAACTGCGCCGTTTTTTTGCGATTAAGCCTGATGATCGAACGGCAACAACTTCCCAGGCATTCTGCCTGGGCTATGCAAACGGATGGGCCGTTGGCCCGAAAACGATCGATACGGCCGCGCGGATGCCGACTCCGAAAACGTGGGAAATGACAAGGGCACCGCCTGAGAACAAACAGCCCCATCAAGAGATCCGTCACGGCGTTCCCCAGCGGGGCCCGAGGCCACCTTGTGTCGAACCATGGCGGCCTGCCGTTGAGTGTCACGACCTATTCGCGCAGCCGATCGATCAACGTTGCGGCCTGTTCACGAAACGTGTGCCAATCCGTCGCGGGAAAAATTTGATCGTGGTTGCGTTGACCGAGCGTGAAGGCCTCCATCCGCTGACGCACGAACGCGGCAGCCTCGTCCGATTGGCGTTCTCGTGCCAGTCGATCCAAGGTGAGTAGATAGCGATAGTCGTCCAGTCCTTCGCGCATCTCTCGCTCGAAGTGCAGCGACGGCACGAGTTCTCCGGAGGGCGAGACGTTGCACCAGGCATAGTCATCCTCACGGCAGTCCAAGGCGTAGTAGGGATCGCCCGCCACGTTATTCCAATGCCAACTGAGGCGGAACTGGACGTCGTATTCTCGAGCCGCCTTGAACAGGTAGGTACCATAGGTCCAGCGATTCCCATCGTTATAGAACGCCCACTTTCCGCCCGCTTGCCGCAACTCACGCAGCGCGGTGGGATCATGGCCATTGACGTTAACGGTGTGTACGGCCGTGGCCAGGGCCAGATGCCGATCATGATCGTCTCCGGAAACCAAGCTGGTCGCGGCCGTGAAATAGGGGGGGCCATCGGGAAATGCCTGACGAAACGCACGGGCATTTTCAGTCGCCTGCAGAAGACTCTCACCAAGCGGCTCATCGGCCAAATTCCAATACACAGGCAACCAGTCCTGAGCCTCGGCGTGCGTTTGAACAGCGGAGAATACCGCGCGCACGAAGGCGGAATAGTCCTCGAATCCCGCCTCCCGCATGGCTTGCATGTCGCGTTCATAGAGATTCAAACCAATGAACGGACAATAGTTGACGATGGGCATGTGGAAGCCCATCTTTCGCGCCAGGCGCATTTGCGCGTCGGCCCTCGTGAAGTCCAAGCGTGGCTGGCCGTTCGCGAATCCCAGATAGTGCACCTCGGGCATACCACTGAACGAGGTGAATCCGTAATCACGTAACTGCCGCAGACTCTTATAGGTCATCTCCTCGCGCCAGATTTGGGTGCGAGGGTCGTCGTCGTACCAAGGAATGCTGATGGCGTGTCCCCAAGGACCAATGGGAATATCCGCTTCGTCGAGTGTCCCACGATGTACATGGAATTCCACCGGGACCTGAGCGGGTTTTCCATGTTGTGGAGTCACCGTCACGGTGCCGCGATACAATCCCGGCTGGGCATCCGCTGGTACGTGGGCGGTCAACCAGAACCGACGCGTGGTGCCGAGTGGCATGTCGACCGTGGACTTCGGCAAGATCCACCGGGGTTGGCTTGTATAGACCGATCCCTCCATGGTGACGCGCGTGTTGCGGTAGGAAACATACCCCACGCGAAATCGAGACGCTGGCAGCACGGCATCCTGAGGGCCGCGCAAGTCGCTGATGGTGAGCTTGGTATTCCCTAGCGGGCGTAACGGCATCACCGCGAGGGTTAGCGGTTCATATTCGCCGCAAAAAGCCTGCGCCTTGAGCGGCTGATCGATCTCATGGGATCTTGGACGGTCGTTATCGTACACATCCTTCATGTAATCGCGGGTAAACAGCACATACCCTCGGTCTTGTTGACTGGGGGTCGGATCGAGCGGATCCCCCGTGGCCACATGCGTTGTTTTTTGAAATTGATTATCGAAGAAGAACTGTCGTTGCCCGCGGACATACTGAACGAATTCCGCACCACGTTCCTTTTCCTCGAGCGGATACACGATAAGGCACGAGACACTGCAGGCCCAATCCGATCCGTCGAAGTCCAAGTTCAACTGTCCGTCGCGCACTTCGACGTCAAACTCCTTCTCTGCGAAGTAGGGCTGTTGGTACCGCGTGAACGTGTTGTGCTGCGGCAGGTCGTCATGGTCCCAATGTCGCAAATATTTCGCTTGCAGCGATTGAAAACTCTCCGTGTCTCGTACTACCTCGCGCCCCTCGGCCCGCACCGACCGTGAGCGATAGCGTTGGTACTCTCCCCAATAGCCGGACGGATTATCCAGGTTCACGAAGACATGGTACTTCCCCGATGGCACGTCCAAGGCGATGCCACCGCGCTCGATGCAGATAAAGTCCTGATAGAGCGGATCGGGCTGTAGCACATCGTAAACACGCCAGATCGTCGCGTCCAAGAGGCCGTAACCTCGCCCCTTGGTATAGCGATTGGCCGGCGTGAGTCGTTGAAATCCCGGCATCAAGGGGCTGCTCGAACTCCCCAAATCAAAGGCCTGCAATCCCGGGAACAGCCGGGCTGCTGTGGTTGTGTCTCGTTCCAGCCGCAGGTTGTCGACCGTCAAAGTACCCGCCGGTTGTTCGCCGATACTAAATACAAAGCGGCTGATGTTGTGCAGCAGCAATTTGCGACCGGGACGAGACTTTTCACCCACATAGAGCTGATTTAGTGGAATCGTCAGCGTGCTGCGTCCCGGCGGCACAACCGTGCCCCGATTAACTCGCGTCCAATAATCCCGTGTGAGTCCATCGTGGATTTCGATTTGCAGCTCCAACGGTTGCTGGCTGTCAGCGAAGACGTCCACTTTCAAATAGTCGTACCCGGACCAATCCAACGGACCGTGCCAGTCGGTGTAGCCCTGTCGCACTTGCCAAGCCTGCGCACCCTCGCTGGCATGCTCCGTCACCAAGTCCCCACCGGTGAACGGGGATTCCTTTTCGAATGATGTCAGTAATCGGATCGGCGGACGATTGTCCCGGACGGGCTGTGCGTCGAGCGGCGTTCCGCAGGCATAACAATTCGCATCGCCCCGCCGATTGCGGTAGCCGCATTCGGGACAGACGATCGAAGCATCCGAGCCCAGGTCGGCGACTGGAAAGGGGGACTCCTCGTCTCCCCAGACCGGTTGTGGCGTCACGGGAACGTCGAGCCCCACGAGTTCCATCGCAACATCGTCGATCCATAGGTAGCCCGTGGACATCAGACCAAACGATGGGCCATTGACCTCTTTGCGCTCCGTCACCTCGCCCACGTAGGTCAATTTCGTCCAGCCGAACGTGCCTCGGCGGCGCAGCGGAAAGTACTGTCCGTCAAAGGCAAACTCCGTATCCTGTTCCCACCGACCGGTGCCAATATCGAGCCCGCGCAAATACGCCGTGATGCGATATCGCCCAGGCTCCAAACGAGGATGCACTGCGAAGATGCGAATCTTGGGCTCGCTCTGGCCGATCAGCAGGCATGACGACTTACCGGTGCGCGCGATGTTTCCCACCCGAAATTCACAGTCGCCTTCGTATTTCCAACCCTGCCACTCGGAGAATACCAAACCCCACTGATCGCGATCTTTCGTCCGCTCAAACGACGGGTCGCGCAGTAATTCGGGCTCAGCCGCGCCAGCTATGCCGACCGCCAAGAACCCGATCGCGACGATCAGCCACGCGCGAATGGGGACGTGCATCATGATGGTTGCGGCTCCGTTGCTTGGGCAACGACCTCGAAATTGGTGGTGGCGAGGGTGGTAGGCAGAATCGCCATGGTAGGACCTATGCCGGGTGTACGGGTTTGGCAGGCCGTTCGGGATGTCCCATCATCATCTGGCTTCTCGTCTAACAAATCAAGCCGCGTTGGTTGGAAATAGGAACGATGGTGCCCCAATCACGCGCACCGGGTAAACGGTAACCTATAGTTCGACATTGGTTGCCAGTCGGTTCATCGGGAGCCGGCCGAACACAACGTCCACCTGCTGATTTTAAGACCATCACCATGACTGTTACTGTAGGATTTGTCGTTGCGTTAGTGTGTGCGGCAGGCGTGGGCGGCGCGGCCTTTGCAACCACGATTTTTCTCTTGAATCGTTGGCTCCGTCCGTGGCTGGAACAGCGTACCCAGGCCTTGATTCAGGCCAGCCAGCCGAAGAGCGAGGCAAACGACCCCGACGCCCTCTCTCCCGATCGCGCTCGGCAGCTCCTGGAAGAACTCCATGACGTGGCGGCCGGCTTGACGGCACATGTGGAAGAACACTCCGTGGTCATGGACTCGGTCAATACCGAGTTGGAGGTCATTGCGGCCAAGGATAAGTCGGGAGATGTGGCGATCGTCCTCAAATCGATCGCGCGCGTCGTGTCCGCGAATCGGCAACTCAAACAGGAGTTATCGGAAGCCCAGTCGAAGATCGAGGAGCAGTCGCAGGAAATCAAATCTCATATGTCGATTGCGATGACCGATCCACTAACGGGGGTCGCTAATCGTCGTGCCTTCGATAGCGAAATGAAACGTCGCTTGTCCGAGTGCCGCCGCCGAGGCTCGACCATGTCGCTGGTCATGGTGGATGTGGACCATTTCAAGCGGTTCAATGATACCTTTGGGCATCAAGCGGGGGACGTCGTACTCCAAGGAGTCGCGGGGGTTCTGCAGAGTGCTCTGCGCGAGATGGATATTGTCGCACGTTATGGCGGTGAAGAATTTGCTATCGTACTGCCGGCCACGGAATTGGATGGCAGTGCTTTGGCCGCCGACCGGATGCGTCAGGCCGTACGGGCAACCGAATTCGCCGTCGAAGGCATCGACCGACCCGTGACCGTCAGCGTCGGCGTGGCCACGCTCCTCCCCGGAGAGTCGGCAGAGGCCTTGCTGCGACGTGCCGATGAATCACTGTATGCATCCAAGAATGCCGGACGGGATCGCGTTCACTATCACGATGGCTCAAACCACCGTCCCTTTGAATCGGCTGCCGCAATCGTAGCGGCCATGAAGAAGGCGACCAATGAAATCCAACCTACGGTACCCAACAGCACGGAACCGGCAACAGACACTCCCGACCGACGACGTCCCGGGGCCACCCCTGTAACGCCTGCGGCCACGATCAAGAACGGCTTAATTCCACGCGAACAATTCGACCGTCAACTACAGGCCGGGTTGTCCGAACACAAACGCTACCAAACTCCGATGGCCATCATGGTCCTTGACATCGACAATATTGAGCAGCTTGCGGCCAAGGGTGAGCGAGCCGTGGAACTGGTAACCGATACCCTCGGCAAGTTTTTGCGGGCCGCCCTTCGGGACACGGACTATATTGCCCCAGCCGATAATGGTCGGTATTTCGTCCATCTCCCGGTCACGACCCTAGACGAGGCCCAGAGCCCAGCCCAACGCATTCGGCGTGGCGTGGAGGCTTGCAATATACTCTCGTTTCAGGGAGAACCTCTGCTTTTTACCGTCAGCTGTGGCGTGGCAGCCCCAAGCGGTACCATGGAGTTTCAGGAATTGGTTGGACATGCCGAAGCGGCACTCTTGGCCGCCCATCAAGCGGGCCACAATCGAGTCTATACCTGGGATATGAATGGCATCCAGGCCGTGAATAATGGCACCGATTCTTCCGCGAAGGACGCTGGTACCACCGCCTAACCGCGGTCCCGCCAGCCTCCTTGTCCGGAATCCAGCCCGGTTCCGCATGAACCGGCAAGGCCGGCGCGTCTTCACAATCGACCACGTGGGTGGCAAGCCCCTGGGGGGGCATCTATTGGAATATGACGCCGGACCGGTTACCATCAAAGGTACGGCCGAGCGTCGGTGAGCGGTGATTCAAACCCGCGCCGTCCGATCTCGTCGTGGCGTGATAAGGCTCCCCACGAGGGGGGGCAAGGAACCTTAGCGATTCATTCATGTTTGAACGACTTGGAATATTCATCGCGCGCCGTTGGCTCCTGGTCATCGTCTTTTGGGTGGCCGTGGTCGTCGTGGTGCGAGCCGTCGCGCCCCGCTGGGATGATGTCACGCATGACGGCGATCTGGCCTATCTACCCGCGCGGATGCCCAGCGTGCAGTGCGAGCAGCTGTTGGAACAAGCCTTTCCCGACAACCGATCGAAGAGCCAGATTGCGCTGGTCCTGGCCCGCGCCGATGGCCCCCTCAAGCTCGACGATCTCCGGCTCGTCGACCAGCTAGCATGCCCCTTCCACAATTTCCGCGGAGCCGCGAACTGGCGGGCCGCCGAAACCTTCAGGCAACAGGCCGTTGCTGAACGGACCTCTGGCAACATTGACAAGGCCATGGCATTGGACCAACGGGCGACGCACTCGTTGGAGAGTGGCCTGGCCTCGTTGGATGAGGCCCTGCGATTGGACGCTGAGTTTGCGGAGGCATACTACAACCGATCCCTCATCCACGCCGGTCTGGGACACACGGCAGAAGCGATGCAGGACTATCGATCCGCGATCGAACGCAATCCTGAATTGAAGGATCGACAGAACCAACCCGCCCCTCAAGGGGCCGATCAATGGCCGTTGCTGGATGTGTGGACCCGCCACAGTGAAGTGGTTGGCGACAAGATGAGGAGCAAGGATCGTCAGGCTCAGTTGGTCGTGTTGCAACTCTCTAATGAGTTCATGGCGACCGACAATGTCCGTTTGATGCGATTGGTCGGCGCCGAGGTCGATCGAGTACGCGACACCATTCGAGAGTCGGGTGACGATCAATTGGAAGTTGGAATCTCTGGATCGGCGGCGGTGGGTGGAGATATGTTATCTGCGGCACAGGAGAGCATCGCGAATACTGAGTATGCCACCGTCATTCTAGTCGTTGCGATCTTGTTAGTCGTCTATCGCGCGCCACTGCTTGTCGCCATTCCATTGTTGACCATTGCAGTGGCCATGGTCGTGGCGACTGGTACGGTGGCGGGGCTCACGCAGGTGAACCACTTGCCTGGGATGGATTGGTGGAATTTCATGATATTTAAGACCACCAAGATCTTTGTAGTCGTCATACTCTTTGGCGCCGGGACGGATTTCTGTTTGTTCCTAATCTCACGCTTTAAGGAAGAGCTGGAAGCCGGCTACAACAACGCCGAGGCCGTGGCCAGAGCGCTGGCTGGAGTGGGGGAAGCACTGGTGGCCAGTGCCATGACCACCATCCTGGGGCTCGGCATGATGTTCTTTGCGGAATTCGGCAAGTTCCGCAATAGTGGCCCGGCAATCGGTTTGTGTTTGACGGTGACGCTGCTCGCCTGCCTGACGCTGGCCCCCGCACTCTTGCGCGCCTTGGGACCGCTGGTCTTCTGGCCGTTCTCGGCATCGCTGGCGAGCGCCCCGGTCAGCGTTGCTCGCTCTCGAGGTAAACGCACGTGGCTATCGCTGCTCCCCTTCACGCAGCGATCCTCGACCGCAGAGGCCGGTCCCCCTCCCACTCGCAGCTTGCGGTTTTGGGATTGGACCGCACATATGATCGTAACCCGCCCCGGACGCATTCTGGTGACGTCACTCATTCTCATGGCACCGTTCGCCTGGTTTGGATCCGGGCTCCCCCCCGTCGTGCTGCTCGCCGGGCCCAAACCAAGCCCCCCGCCCTTGCCATTGGTGGCCGACGATACCGACGAAGTCAACGATCCGGCCGCCGAAGATGGCGAGAATCTCGAATCGGAGGGGGAGGCCTCGGAGTTGGTCGGTGGGGCTCTGGAATCCACGCCCAACACGGCCTCCACAAATTGGTGTTTCCCGCCGGCATCCTGGTACGACACGAGGAACGGTCGTGAGCGGGTTACCTATGACTTGCTGACCGAACTGGGCGAGGAACGCCCGAGTAAGGTGGGCACGGAAATCCTGCGCCGACATTACTCATTGGGCGAAAGCGGCCCACTGATCATTTTAGCGCACCGGGATGATGCGGGCCTTGACTCGACGTCCGGGATGACCGCCATTGAAGACTTAACCAAGCGTCTCTATATGGACCGCGATGAAGACGCATCCGAGTCGGACTCCGATGCCACTGTCTCCGACGCCGGCATCGAGTCCGTGCGCAGTATCGCGGAACCATTGGGAGAACGTTCCTCAACACGCCCAGGCCTCTTCAGCAAGAAAGCTCGACAGAAAGCGGTTTTGCGAAGCCATTCCCTCAGTCGCTCGATTTTCCTGACCAGCGTACCGGCTCTGGAAGGTGATGTCACCCGGTTTGAACTGGTCCTCAGGGACAATCCGTTCTCGATCGAAGCCACGCGTTTACTCAATCGCGTTGATCAGATGTTGACGCAGTTGGCCAAGGATCCCGAGTCCTATTGGTACAACACCAAATTCCTATACTCGGGAACTACAGCGGCAATTCGCGATTTGCGTTCCGTCACGGCATCCGACAACGTTCGCATCATGATCTTGGTGGTACTCGCGGTGCTGGCAGTCATTCTGGTTATCCTGCGGAGACCCTTGGTCTGCCTGTACATGATTGCATCCGTCTTGTTTGGCTACTATGTCACCATCGGCGCGACGGAGTTGTTGTTCTCTTGGTACTATGGCGCGTCGTTCGCAGGATTGGATTGGAAGGTACCACTGTTTCTGTTTGTGATCCTGGTTGCAATCGGGCAGGACTACAACATCTATTTGGCAACCCGCGTCTACGAAGAAGAGCGGTTCCATGGTCCACTCCGCGGTTTACGCCGAGCGATCGTCCGCACAGGGGGCATAATCACCAGTTGCGGTGTGATTATGGCCGGAACCTTTATTTCCATGACCACGGGGACTTTGCGGGGCATGATTGAGCTGGGCGTGGCCTTGTCATTGGGTGTTATGCTGGATACGTTCGTGGTACGCCCCATTCTCGTACCCGCGTTCCTGGCCTTCCTGGCTAACACCAAGCGACAATTGCCGTCGCGACGGCGCACGGAGGAAGTGCCCGAGACGGTGGCGGCCTAGTGCCGCATCGCGGCAGGCAACTTGCCTGCCGATGGGCCGTTTGTCCAGCAGACACCACAGGCTGGAAGCCTATGCCACTTTCCACAAGCTCGAAGCCTAGGCCACGGATTCTTCCGCGCGACCCCAGTGCACTTGCCAAGCATCGCGTTCATCCGGCAATCGCGTGAAAACGGCGCGGCTGACCAGTCGACTCCCCGACAAGTCAGCCACCCATTGGTCTGCCGCATCCTGTCGCACCGTGTAGGTACCCCGATCCCATTGCGATACGCGTCCCCGGCCATCACGGATCTCGCCCTCATAGTCCAGATAGATCAGTCGATGATCCGGTAACGCCAACGCGGCGTGCAGCTGATGCAGCTCCGGTTCGTGCTCGATGGCCCAAGTGCGCAGTACCGAGCCGTGCTCGAACATGACATCCCAATGCGTGGATCGTATCCCGCCGAGCGAGCCACCGTCCGGTACTCGATGATGAAGGATCACAAAACGCGACATGACGTTCAGCATAGCCGGACGTCGCACCAACGCTAGGGGCTCAACACGGTAGCTTCCGCTGACCGCTCGATTGGAGTCGGCGTTTGCGTGCTGCCGACTCGTGCCCGTAGCTCCAAGGTTTCTGCCGCCACAGCGGTGACCGTGACCCGAAATACCACCGGCTTATCTGTCGGCCGCAGCTCGGCTATCGGTGTGAAGTTGAGGGTTCGGTTGTCGCTTGCCACCTGATACTGAATGGCGGGCGGAGGGTCAATCGTCCATTGCTTGGTCCCTGCCGGGAGCAACACCTGAAGCGCGATGTTGGCATCCGATACTGCCCGGGCATTGGTAATAGTAACCAGAAACGTCGATTTGCCACCCACACGAACGGGGTTGTTAAGGCACTCAACACTCAATTCGAGTCCGCGCTGCCCAGCCAATCCTCCAGGTGGCGGACCGACCGGTTGCTCCGGCAGGCGCGGCTCGACGGGACCGATGGGGGACGGGGGGAATGCCGGTCCTGGCGCTGGGGGTGACGTGGGTGGCGCCTCAGCAGGCGCCGGCGCGACGGTCGCCGTGAAGCATCTTTGTTCTATAGTGTTTGCCGCTTCGCGCGCTGCAACTTGGACTTCGTGACAGAAGATGCCCGGGCGCTCCGCGACCAAGTTGATGGCCACGCGGCGCGTCTCACCCGGATTCAGGGTTCCCAGGGGTAACTCCACCGGACTCTGCCGATCCACCTGTCCCGTGGAGGAGTTAACTCGGGCCAAACCTTCATCGAAGCGATCCGTGATGGTAACCCCCGTGAGCAGTCGGACACTGTCGTTTTTGACGGTGATGCGAAATTGAACCGGATCTCCCACGTTGGCCCGCTCCTCGCCATCCACCACCAACTCCAGGCGCGGCGCTGGTGTATCAACTGACGCCGCATCGGGGTCCGCTTCGAGTTGCGGCGGGGTTGTCGCCTCGGGAGTCAGTCCAGGTTCCGCCTCGTACCGCGGTGCAGGCGTCGCATCATGCGTGGGAACATTCGCTTCCGTCCAAGTCACCGTGGCCAGCCCTTCCCCGACCACGAGCCTTCCGGCGTCCGAAGGGGACGTCGGTGGGCGTATCACTTGGATGGTCACGCTCGTCGGTCCGGACACACCCGCTTGTGCAACGAGTTGCAGCGGGGCGGCGCCGGCACCATCGGTCGTCACCTCCAAAACCGGCCCCGGCTGGCCATTCATCGTCACCGGTTGCCCACCAATGACTTCGTAGCGGACGATCCAACCGCCAATGGGCTGGCCGCTCGTCTGCCGGCGAACGCGCGTCACCAGTGTCGCGGCCTCGCCCAGCCGCGCCACGGCGGAACGGGGCAGACACCATTGTCCGTCCACCCAGAACACCGTCGCCGTTTGTTGTCGAAGACACCACGACATGACCTGTGGTGCCGAAATGGCAACGTGACTCGTTCCCTCCGTGGGGGAAGTGACCGTAATCCAAGTCTGTCCCTCGAGCATCCAGATATCATCTTGGGGCATCGGAGTCCCGCGCGTCAGAATGTGTGAGACAGGCGACGTATAAGTCACCGCGTAATCCCCAGTACGTGTTTGATCCATGTGCTTGCGTATCAAACGACGCAACGGGCCATCATGGGTTTGGTCCACGGCGACGATTGTGCCCACACTGTCGCGGGTCAACGACCAGTGAACGGGTTCGCGTGTGATGTAGTACCCATCGGGCCCACATAACCCGGCCCGCAGGCAGACCTCCGTCCCCACCGGCGCGACCACTCGAGGCGGATAGATCACTAGTTTCCCGACGAGGTTTCCCTCTTCCACGTTGGCCGCCGCGACATCGGGCCCAGGACCACCGCCGCCAGCACACGGTGCGGCAGCCATACCGGTGGCACCCGCAGGTGGCCCATAGGAGGGCGGCGGACCAACGACCGGCCCCACTCCGACGGGCGGCGGTCCCAGAGGCGGTGGAGGAACAACGCCAGTTGCAAAGGGATCCGCGGGAGCAAACGGGCCGCCGGGGGGTGGGACCGTAAACCCCGGAGGCGTACCTCCTGGTAGCCCAGTCGCCGGCGAATGCTTATCCCACGGTGCCAAGGTTGTGAACGAGGGGGTCGGCAAAAAAAGTCGTTCGCCATTCGGATCAATTGCGGGAAGACGCAAGGTCCCGCACCCACTTGCCGCTAGCGCAGCAAGCACCATGCACGACATCCAATATCGATGCCGAGGCCCAGACCCGTCAAATTGGCGGCTCGTCGTCTCCATTTCATGGAAAACGTACCATGCTAAATGGCAACATGTGGCGTTTTCACATCGTGGGGCGATTAGGAAAGGCCACCATGTTGGGAAAACAGAATCGATTATGAGGAATAGCCGGTTTGTCAGGTCCCGGCGCCTGCGAACGGGTATGCAAACCGCTAGCTCGAGTTCGACCGGACGTACGGCTGGCCGCAACAAATCGAGGCAATCTGATCTAGACCTTTTTGGCCATTCGCGATACGCTTCGGCCCTATTTTTGTTTTGCCATCCGCGACCAACGGCGCAGGGCTGCATGCCGTAGCATGATCCCGATCTGGAGTTCAGACCGATGACGGAGTACCGGTACCAGAAGAAAAACTTCGCACAGGGCGCACGTCGCGGCAGCGCGCGATTGAGCAATCGGTGGTGCGCGGTCGTGTGGATTGCCTGTACGATCCTCTTCCCGACCGTTCGCGGTTGGGGGCAATTTCGCGATGTGACCCCCGGTAAAGACCCAGCGGCGGAGAGAACCGCCGCGTCCCCCTTGGACAAGTCCAAGTCAGATCGTGGAGGCGCAAGCCGCAATACACCGGGCGGTTCCCCCAAAAAAATCGCCGGCTCGTTGGCGGACAAGCCACCGCTACTCATTGAGGCACCGGACTCCACCGCGTCGATTCAACCCGACGCGCCCGTTGCGGAAGCCGATGGCCCCGACAGCACGATCAACCCTGTGAATGACTCCGCGGAAAATGCCACTCAGAATCCCGACTCCGCTCCAAGGGCCTTGCGGATTAACGGCGTCGAGGCTGGTGTGACCAGAGTGGACGATCTCAAGAAGGCCTGGGGCGAACCACTGAAAATCGATGAGGA
>SXHS01000261.1 GCA_005773145.1 Planctomycetaceae bacterium
ACGTCATCCCGAGGGTCCCACGGCGCACTGTCGTCCCGGCTCGTGACGTTGGCCTTTGGCCAACACAGACATTCGGATCCACGCTCTTCCTGGGGCGTTGCCCCAGGCTACGATGACACATGGCCTGCGGCCATGCCCGTGCGGCCGTTGATCCTCACTGGCGCACACATGCACGGGCGGGCAAGCCGCCCGTGGCGCCCAAAGATGTGTGGTACAACGAGCCCTTGCGGGGAGGAGGGGGGTGCGAAGTGCGCGCCCGATGTCATCGACCTCTGTTGGATCGTTGCCCGGTTCTCGCGCAAATTCACCGTGTTCTTTTTCGCCGTACGTCTTGGGAATACAACCCCCACCCCAACCCTCCCAGCAAGGGGGAGGGAGCCAGATCGGGTGAATGAGGGTGATAGAAAGGATCGGGATTTCCGGTTCGCGGCACTAGGCACCGGGCATGCTCAAGGACTAGCATCGGCGGGGTGCCGCGGGCGAAGGCACGCAAGACAAGCCCCCCGAATGATACTGCCGAGGAGTTCCCATCGTGCAACCTTCCAATTTGTGCCTTCATCGTTTTTGTTATCTCGTGCTCTTGGCCTGGGGAGCGGTTCTGTGCCCGCGCATTGCCCGGGCGTTCGAGCCGGTAGTGGCCGTCAACGACGATCGCAAAGATCCGATCAAGCTCGTCATGCGTCAGCCGTGGTATCGCAATACGGTTTATCAATCGATGCCCATATCGACGGTAAAGCTGGAGCTGTTTCCATCCGTGCACATCAAACCAAGTGACATGTTGGGCTGCACGGTGCGGGTGCGGGTTCTGGACGCCGCTGGATCACCAGTTGCCGAGTCGGAACAGACCAATGTCCCGTTGTCCAAATTTGTACGCGCGGAGGTTTCCATCGCGACCCTACCGGCCGGCCAGTACGTCGTGGAGGCTCAATTTATCGACGTCGTCGGTAAACCGATCCATGACACTCGAAACAATCCATGCCGCAACCAGACAAGTCTGACGATTGCGCCGCCCATGCCGCACGAAGTGACATTCGATCAACGAGGTGTCTGTCGGATAGGCGGTAAACCGTTTTTTCCGATCACCATGTATCATTACGATCCGGGCATCCTCGGTTTGGTGAACGATTTTCGGCGCGACCATGGCTTGGAGCCCTTTACGTTGCGACAGTTCTATGAAGACGGCCGAAAAATGGGGATCAACGCGGTGCACGACGGTGTGGACGGCGCTACCGAGGAGGGCATCACGACGTTTCTTGAACGATGCCAGGTGATGCATGAAACAGGCATGCGCACCCTTGCGGTCGTCGACCCGCGCGATTTTCAGCCCGGTACCTTTCCGCGTGTGGTCGGCAATCCGGGTTTGTTGGGCTGGTACACAAACGATGAACCTGGATTGCAAGTCGATAGCTTGGATGAGCTGCCAGCACGCCTGGGCCCGCGGCATCGAGCGTTGCTTGATCTCGACCCGCACCATCCTCAGGTAATGGCAGACAACACGGTCTCGGCGCTCAGCATTGATGCTGATTTCGCGGATGTGGTCATGCCCGATCTCTATCCGCAGCGTGGTGGGGACACTCGCGTGCTGGGGCGTGCCGTGCGCGAGTTGAAACGGCGAAGCAACGGAAAAGCCATTGTCTGGCCGGTGATCCAGGCCTTTCAATTAAGTGGCTACGGAACTCGCCCCAACGGAGAGGTGTATCACTATGCCCGCCTGACGCATGAGGAGTTGCGAGTCCTTGCGTTTGACGTGATTGCCTGTGGGGCGACGGGCATTAGCTATTACGCCTTGCAGACCTCCGAGGGTCCGCAGCTGCTTGCCGATGGCACGAGCCGGCCGTTTTACTTATTGCACGACTTCCCTGACCAGCGCGAGGCGGTCACGCAAACGAACCAGCAATTGCAGCGGCTGATTCCAGCACTCCTGGAGGGAGAAGACGTGCTCGCATCCCTCCAGCCAACCGAAGGCGATATCGCCGACTGCGATGCACATGTACGCGCGATTCAGCACCAAGGAACGTGTTACGTCCTGGTTACCAATCCTGGTCGCCAGGCAACTTCCCTCTCATTCGGTGTGCTGGGGCTTTGGAACGAAACGGGGCGCGATCTGTACTCGGATGCAACCGTGTCGTTAAAACGAGGACACGGCACGTTGTCCTTGCCCCCCTATGCCGTGCATGTCTTCGCATTTCCGAGTCCGGATGCGCCGTGATATAGACATGATCCACTAGTGGGGGGGCAGACTGCGAGAGTATCGTTGCTGGCCGGGAATCGGCCAACGCGTCATCAGCAGTCCCTCCTGCTTGTCCTCCGTAAGGTAGAGCGTCTGAAAGTCTGGACCGCCAAAAACACAATTGGTCGTCTGTGACCCTCCCGTGGGAATGGATGCTAAATGCTGACCGTCGGGCCCGATGACCTCCAAGGTTCCACCACCACACATGGCAACCAGTAGGTTTCCCGCGGCGTCCAAGGCCATGCCGTCGGGATAGTGATCGGCGAATTGATAAAAGACTTCCGCCGGCCCCAAACGCACGCCGCCGTCCAACAACTCGAATCTCAGAACACGGTGCGTGACACTCTCCGCCACGAGCAGATACCGACCGTCCGCCGTAATGGTAATCCCGTTGGGAAATCGATGACCTTCACTGAGCACGGTCGTTTCCTGTCGGCGCAAGTCGATTCGAACGATGCGCCCAGGCGCCTGCAGATCCAGTCCTGGGTCGGTCATGTAGACGATGTCGTGCTCGGCCAGCACCAAATCGTTGGGCCCCAGCAGGCTACCGCCGGTGGTCAGCGTGTCGGCGAGCACCCGAACGTTCCCCATTGCGGAGATGCCGAGCAATGCATGATTCTTGGCATCGGGCACGAGGAGTTCGCCGGACTCCAAGAGGGCGACCGATTGTGGCTTACCTCCCGTGTGGACGATCTCGCGCACCTGACCCAAGGGATCGCAGGTCACGACACGCCCCGTCCAGCGGCTGACAAGATAGACATGCCCAGCGCGATCGACGGCTGGGCCCTCGGGCGAAATGATGCCGGTGGCGAGTTTGGTCCAGGTTACGGAGCCCCAGTCGATAGCAGATTTTTGGCAGTCGTGGTCGGCGTTCATCGACGGTCGCATCCTTGGGGCTTGGGGACATGGGGGGACTTGGGGACATGGAACAACGGCCTGTACGATAGCGAATCCAGGCGTTGCCGGCTTCTCTTGGTGATGGTTGACCAATGGGGTATAACCGGCCTTCAAAGTTCACAATGCTTCTCGTTCCCGGCCTCCCGCCCTCGTTGTACCACACATCTTTTGGTGCCACGGACGGGTTATCCGCCCGTGCCTGATCAACAATCAATCGCTCCCAGTAAGAACCTGACGACGACCTGTCAAGAACGGAGAAACGGAGAATGGCAATGGATGGCCCCTTACGGTCGCGTTGGCTGGCAGCTCTGCGGCCGGTTGACCCCTGGATTGTGGCCTTTATCGGGCTGGGTGCCCTGGCACAGTTGACGCGGTATCTGTTGCGATTTCCCCTATGGGACGATGAAGCCTTTTTGGCGGTCAGTTATTTCGACCGTAATTTCTGGCAGATGTTGCAGCCTTTGGAGTATCACCAGGTTGCGCCCCTGTTGTACCTCTGGGTGCAATGGAGCGTGATGCAGCTGTTCGGGGTCAATGAATATTCGTTGCGATTGTTTTCGCTCGTCTGCGGGCTATCGAGTCTGGGACTTTTCGGCTGGGTTTCCGGGCAATTGTCCCGCGGCATACCACGGCGATTGGCGGTGGGGATGTTTTGCGTGGCCTACCCGGTGACTCGCTACGCGGTGGAAGCCAAGCAGTATGCAGCGGATTTGATGGTGGCGTTGCTACTGACCGGCGTGGCCATTGCGCTATTGAAGCGTTCCGATCGACGTCACTGGTATGGGGTGTTGCTGGTGTTGACGCCGTTGGGCATTGGCCTTTCGTTTCCGGCCGTGTTTGTGGCCGGTGGGATTAGTTTGGCAATGGCATGCGCGGCATTGCGATCCAAACAACGATGGGCGGGATGGCTAGCATGGGGAGCGTACAGCGGTGTTGTGCTCGCCTCATTCGCGGCGGTCTTTCATGTTTCCGCAGCGGCGCAGAGCGCGGACAATCTAGAGTATCTGCGACGTTGTTGGGCCGACGCTTTCCCGCCGTTGGTGATCTCGCAGCCGTGGTTGTTGGCCAAGTGGCTGCTGGTCACACATACAAGTGAGATGTTCTCGTACCCAATCGGGGGCGCACGTGGTGCGAGCGTCATCACGGCTGTGTGTGCTGCGGTGGGAGCCTATCAATTATGGCGTCAGCGGCGTTGGGAATGGCTATTGATGTGCCTGGTGCCATTAGGACTAAATCTGATTGCGGCTGCCCTTCACCGCTATCCCTACGGCGCTCACGTCCGCTTCGCACTGTATTTCGCCCCTTGGGTGTGCCTATTGGCGGGAGCAGGGCTGACCCGATGCCTGTGGATTGGACTCCGCGGGCACGCTGACGCTCGACGAGGCGAGCTCCTCTTTCAGACACGTCTTCAACTCGTGTTGGGACTACTAGCGTTACTTGCGCCGATCACCATGGTGCGCGATGTTATGCATCCCTATAAGACACCGGGAGATCGTCAAGCGCGGGATCTTGCCCGCTGGATGTGGCCGGCGTTGGCCCGCGATGCCGACGTAGCATGTACCAAAACGGATCTCCATCATGTATTTGCACCCTATACGTGGGAGTGGGGCGCGTCGGCATTGTATCTCAGTAACCAACGCATCTACGCCGGACCCGCGTCACGACGACAAGCCGTCATGGTGAGTTCCAACGCCAAGAGTCCGCTGCGCTGCGTCCACTTTCGCAATACGAAGGCCCACGAGGACCCGCAAGCAGTCGCCGCATGGCTCGATCACATGCGACAATACTACTCGTGTGAGTCGGTTGCTACGTTTCCGCACGGTCAGACCGGAAACCAATACGAGATGGCCCAACACACGAGCGTTATCGACATCTATCACTTCGTGCCGCTGGAGACAAAGATCCCCGGACGCACGGCTCAGGCCGGAGATCGTACGGAGACTCAGCAGCCATCCCGCACGCGGTGATGGACTGGGTGGCACTCGCCGCAAGCGGCAATTACTATGGGTGCTAATCGTGTGAGGTCCGCGAATCCTGTACCCTTTCGAGATCCCGTATGAAACGTGATGCGATCCAGCGGCTGCGACAGCAGTGGGCGTCCGACGTGACCACTTGGGGCCTCTGGGTGACGCTCGAATCCCCCAGCATCACCGAAATGGCCGTCGGCCTGGGTTTAGACTGGGTGGTGATCGACGCCGAACACGGCCATCTGGACTGGCAGGACATTCTGGGGCACTTGCGTGCTACCGTGCGCAGCGAAACAGTGGCCCTGGTGCGGGTGGCCGAGCTGAATGGCGGTTTGATCAAACGCGCCTTGGACATGGGCGCCGATGGAGTTGTCGTGCCCTGGATCGAGACTGTGGAGCAACTGCGTGACGCGGTCGCCTACGCTCGCTATCCCGTTGAAGGCCGCCGCGGTATCGGCGCGGAGCGGGCAACGTGTTGGGGTGAGTGTTTGGTTGAGCATACGGCAGATGCCAATCAGCAGGTGCTGGTCGTGCCGATTCTCGAGTCCGTTTCCTCGATGCGCAACGTCGCACGAATGTGTCAGGTGGATGGCGTGGATTTGTTCCTGTTCGGACCGGCCGACTTTTCCGCGACCGCCGGATATCGCGGCCAATGGGAAGGTCCAGGAGTGGCAGAACAAATTCTTGAGGCGAAGCAAACCATCCGCCGAGCCGGCAAACAGTGTGGCGTGATGGCGACCAGTTTGGAGAATCAAAAGCAGCGACATCAGCAAGGGTTTCGCTTTATCGGATTGGGACTGGATTCCACGCTGTTACTACGATCCCTGCATGCCTCTTTGGCAGCTGTCGGACGTGATCGAACGCTACAGACTTCGCTGGTTCCCCGGACAACGTCGACGGGACCTTGGACCCAATTGCCTGCGGAGTTTCGACCGGATCGGCCTGAGGTCATGACGGCCGTGGGCGCCGGTGTGGTGAGCGAAGTGGCACGGGGCATCACGTTCGAGTGTCTCGTGGGAACTCCCCATCAGGCGCGCCATCTTACCACGGGACTCGTCACGATGGCTCCTGGCAGTACCCTGCCGTTACACACCCATCCCGTCTTCGAATCCATCACGCTGCTGCGCGGGCAGGCCAACCTTGAAGTCGAGGGGCGTAGTTACCATTTGCAGCGGCTCGACAATGTCGTGATCCCCCCCGGATTGGCGCATGGTGGACGTAATCTGTCGGCTCGCGAGCCCGCCTTGTTTCATATCGCCATGCCCACGGAGACCATCACGCGTGAGTGGGTGGATCGGTTCTTTTCTCGACGAACCATGCCACTCAACTCGACCGGCGTGCCAGGCGCCGAACGGGTCACGCGGGCCAGCTCCGCGCCCCGCGGAACCGCCGGCAGTCGCACGGAATTCATTGACTATTTCAACGAGGATCTCATGCCCGGAATCGATATGAGTGGCGGCTATGGCCTGTTTCATCCGACGGGGCGACTGCCGGCTCACATTCATGATTTCGATGAATCTATCTGTATCGTCGGCGGCCTGGCCACTTGCGTTGTCGAGGGCCGCCGCTATGCTTTGCGGGATGCGGCCACCGCGCTACAACCTCGGGGAAGGGTCCACTATTTTATTAATGAACATGCGGAACCGATGGAAATGATCTGGGTGTATGCGGGACCTCGCCCCGAACGTATCGTGGTGGACGAGGCCTTCGCGACTGAGGCAGGAAACCCATGGCAGTAGACTCGCATTCGTCGTTTCGTGTCGCACTCACGGCGGACTTCTACAACTCCGACCAACAGTGCCACTATCCCGACATCGGCCTTTCTTTGTTGGCCGAGGCGGGTATCCCGGTGCAAAGATTCGATCGACATCGGCCGATCATCGAGGCCGGACAGTGGCGGGAAGCACAGGGAATCATCTGCCTCACACCGCGCGTGACGGCCGCCAGCCTCACCCCGTCGGATGATCTATTAGTCATCGGACGCTTTGGCGTTGGCTACGACAGCGTGGATGTGGCCGCATGTACGGCATCCGACGTCATGCTGTGCATCGCTGCTGGTGCCGTGGATCGGCCCGTCGCCGAGGCAACCGTTGGTTGGATCATTGCCCTCACCCACCACATTCGCACCAAGGACCATCTGGTGCGCACGGGGCGCTGGGATGATCGCAACGCCTATATGGGAACCGAACTGCGAGACCGGACGCTGGGGATCGTCGGTTGCGGTGGCATCGGTAAGGCCGTTCTGCAATTGCTGAGCAGTTTCAACATGAACCGCCCACTGGTCTACGATCCGTGCCTGACGGCAGAGGCTATCGCGGCACTCGGTGCGGAACCGGTCACGCTGGACGATCTGCTGCGCCGCGCGGATTTTGTCTCGATCCACTGTCCCCTAAACGCGCAGTCTCGTGGGCTGATCGCAGCCCGCGAATTGGCCTTGATGAAACCGACCGCCTATTTGATCAACACCGCACGAGGCGGCATCGTCGACGAGTCGGCCCTGTACGCTGCCTTGTGCGAACGTCGAATCGCCGGCGCCGCCATCGACTGCTTTGAACAAGAGCCCATTTTATCCCCTCCTAAATGGGCCACCTTGGATAATGTCATTCTAGCGCCGCATTCCATCGCCTGGACCCACGAGATGTTTCGCGACATCGGCCGTTGCGCCTGCCAAGTCATGATCGATCTGTCTCAACATCGCGTTCCGGCTGGTATCGTGAATCGCGAAGTGTTGGACCGGCCAAGTTTTCAGGACAAGTGGCGACGACTGTGTCCCAAGTGATTCTGTCCCAAGTATGGGAAAGCCCTTGTCGCGACGGCCCCCCGGATGATTCGAAATCTCAAATCTCAGATCTCAGATTCGGCGTTCCAGATTTCAAACCTGACCTAGGAGTTTTATCATGCATCGCAACCTTCGCTGGCGTGACCTCTTAAATCATCTCGCCCTGATCATGTTGTTGGCGTGCGCCGCTGGTCCCGGGGAGGCGGACGAGCCGATCGTTCCCGCTAATGCCAAAATCGAAGAATTGTTCCTGACGAATTTCCTGACTGAAGGAGTGGCTGTGGCTCCGGATGGCATGGTCTATTTCAGCGAGATCACGTTCTCGCATGTGTCGCGCGACGCGGCCGGCGCGATTCAAGCCGGCAATATCTGGCGATACGACCCAACCACCGGCAAGACTGTGATTTTCCGCTCCCCGAGCGGCATGTCCAATGGAATCAAGTTCGACGCCGAGGGCAACATGGTCATCGCCGAGGGGGCCGACTTTGGCGGGCGACGGGTGATCCGAACGGATATGCGCACGGGAAAGAGCTACATCATCGCTGGCTTGTTCGACGGCCGCCCGTTCAATGCGCCCAACGATATCACGATCGACGAGCTGGGACGCATCTATTTCAGTGATCCTCGATACCTCGGATACGAATCGATCGATCAGCCCGTGATGGCCGTGTATCGCCGCGATCCCGATGGCACGATCCATCGCATCATCACCGACGCGGGAAAACCCAATGGCGTCTGTGTTTCGCCCGATCAGAAAACCTTGTATGTCGTGAGCAATGACAATGGCGGCACGAGCATTGACCGCATGCCCCCTCCCCCGAAGGGTTCTGGGCGAACGGCCGAACCGCTCCGCAAAGGGCACATGGCCCTGATGGCTTATGACCTGGCACCGGATGGTAAAGCCAAGTTCCGTCAGATGCTGGTCGACTACGCGCCCGAAGATGGGCCCGACGGCCTAGTCTGCGATCGCGAGGGGAATCTTTATGTGGCCGTCCGCAAAGAAAGCAGACCGGGGATCTGCGTGTATTCACCAACAGGAAAGGAATTGGCGTACATCCCCACTCCCATGCCCACCAATGTGGGATTCGGTCGTGGCAAGGACGCGAGAACCCTCTATATCACGGCCGGCACCGGCCTTTATCGCATCGGCGTGAACCGTGACGGATATCAACTGCCGGCCAAGAAATAGCAGGCAGGCCCCTGGTATCTCGGGATTTCCAATTGTCCCAGAGGGGTCCAATCGTCTAGAATCCCGTCCTACCGTTCCATCAACGCGGGGCCACGGCCGAGCATCGTAGGGCTCACCCCCAAGTCCGGTGTTGGTGATGGTGTTGGGCATATGGTATTGGGCACTGGGCGTCCCTCTAGGTTATAATTAGGGCGGGGCACCTCCGGTAACGGGTCGGTGCGCCTGGCGTCGGGCCGTGCCAAGAGTCCGGTAAGCGCGTAAGCCGCATCCTGCGTCCCACCTGGAGTGAGCCTCTTGATCCGAGCAGCATCACCTCGACGTGGATTGGTTGCGCCCCAAGGTTCATTACGAAACTCTTGGGTACCGAGATGCGCAGCGGCTGGTCTGGGCCTGTTCGGCTTTCTCGTAACGAACACCGGATATGTGGCGAGGGCCAGCTACCCGGAGGCCGTGCTCTCGGATCGACCGATCGTCCTGTTTCGGTTTGAAGAGACGGGCGAGCCAACGGACGGGGCCTCGCTGGCCAACGCCGTGAATGTCCCCCAAGGCGGCCTTTCAGCCGGGAAGTTTCCACAGGGAATCTATCGTGGGAAACCGACCGTAGCCACCGGTGCCCTCGCGGTCAGCGAGGGTGAGCCAAATCGGGCGGCACGTTTTAGCCCGGATGCTCCTTCCGCCTTCGAGGCGCCCGTGTCCGCCACATGGGACGCGGTGATCCCGTTTGCAATTGAGTTGTGGGTGCGTCCACAGCCGTCGCCAGCCAGTGCCGAAACGCGGATGCAGTGCCTGGTAGCGCAGGTCGACCCCGCAACGGCGGGCAATATCGCATTCGGGTTGTGGTACGAGCCGAACGCAGCCGGTTCGGCTGGCCGAATTCGCTTTGGCACGCCGGCGCACGCGGATGGCATGGTGGACCATGCGAGCGAGATCACGGCTGGTCGTTTTACCCACGTGGTGGTGACCTGCGAACCCGACGGGTCGCAGCTACAGGTGCGTCTTTTTTTGGATGGCGTGCCGAGCCAACCGAGGATGTTGTCCGACCGTGTGTCACCCAGACAAGCCGGGCCTTGGATTTTTGGCGCGGTCGCGTTCGACTCGGCCGCTGGGGTCGCTGCGCAGCCCTTTGCGGGCGAACTTGACGAAGTCGCTGTGTACCAACACGTGCTACCTCCGGCACGAGTGCGGGACCATTTCTATCGTGCCGGTCCCGTGCCGAAGTTTGAAGCAGAAATCCATCCGTTGCTAACCAGCCATTGCATGGAGTGCCATGGCGGTGACGACGCGGAAGGTGGACTGGATGTGCAGACCCTAACGTCCATGCTGCGTGGGGGGGCGAGTGGTCCCGCCCTAGTTCCGGGGAACCCCGATCAAAGCATCTTGGTCGATATGGTAACGCACGGCGATATGCCCCCGGGCGAGAACCGCAAGTTGTCTGCCGCGCAAGTCGATCTATTGCGCCGTTGGATCGCTCTGGGGGCGCCGCATGCCGACGGAAAGGTGAGCCCCGAGTTAGCGACAGCCCATCTCGACGAAGGGGCACGGAGTCCGCATTGGGCGTTTCAATTGCTCCATCGACCCCCGCTGCCGCAACGAGCGCGAATGCTCGCAGGAAATCACTCGCCTGCGGCGGCTCTCGGCACACCTCCGACCGACAACGCGGCTGAGATCCCCCAGCATCCCATCGATGCATTTATTCTGGAGAAACTGCTCGCCCAAGGGCTGTCCATGTCGCCAGCGGCCGATCGCGCGCGGTTGGCCCGTCGCATGTATTTCGACTTGCTAGGGATTCCCCCTACGCCCGAACAGCTGGATGCGTTCCTCGCGGATGAAACGCCCGACGCCACCGCGAGACTCATCGAGTTACTCCTGGCATCTCCGCAGTTCGGAGTCCGTTGGGGGCGACACTGGCTCGACATGGTCGGTTATACCGACACGATCAGCTTTGATTCGGATTTTGGCCCCCCCGGAGGCTTTCTCGAAGGCAAGTGGAGATATCGGGACTATGTGGTTCAGTCCTTCAACCGAGACAAACCGTTTGACGTGGCCGTGCGTCAGCAGTTGGCGGGAGACGAGATGGTGCCTTGGCGCGACGCCCAGGGCTACACCGAGGAAATTGTCGAGCACTTAACGGCGACCGGATATTGGCGATGCGCAGAGGACGTCACCGGGGAGGATGGGCGTCCCTTTACCGTATGGTCGGTGTTGCATGACAACATGACGCAGGTCGGCATGAGCTTGATGGGGTTGAGTTTAAACTGCGCTCGGTGCCACAGCCACAAGTACGAGCCCATCTCGCAACAGGATTACTACAGTTTGATGGCCTTTGTCACGCCAGCCATGAATCCACAGGCCTGGAAGACGCCTCAAGAGCGGGCTTTGCCCGACGTATCCGCCACCGATCGCGCGGCCATTGACCAATGGAACGACCAGATCGCGAAGAAGGTTCAGCCTGTTCAGGAGGAGCTGGACACGATCCGTCGACCCTATACACGGCAACTGCGCGAAATGCGTTTCTCCAAACTAGACGCCGTGCTGCGCGCCGAGTTGTGGGTAGCTCTCGAAACGCCAGAAGAAAAACGCACGCAAGTACAAATCGCTCGGTTGGGAGACAACGCTCAGATCATTGCGGTGACCGATGATGATCTGCGGGCTGTTTATGCCCCCGCTGATGCTGAGAAAGCAGCGGCCTTACAACAACAGATCGCCACGATGAACCAAGCGCGACGATCGCATGGCTGGATTCATGCGATGTACGACGTCGGACCGGCCCCGGCCACACAGTTGCTCCAAATGGGTTCTCACGAGTATCCGCGGCGCGAGGTGCCGGTGGCCTACTTGCGAACGTTGCGCTCGACCAATTCTGCCGGCCAGATCGCGTCACCTCCAACGCCATCATCTTCCGGGCGACGCCTCGCACTCGCCCATTGGCTCACGGATTCGTCCTCCCCGGCGTCAGCGTTGGTCGCGCGTGTGATGGTGAATCGCGTGTGGGAACGACTGATGGGGGAGGGACTGGTGACACCCTCGGAAAACATGGGGCAATCGGGATCAGCGCCATCGCATCCGGAACTTTTGGAGTGGTTAACCACGGATTTCGTCGAACACGGTTGGTCGATGAAGCATCTCGTGCAGCGTGTGATGACATCGGCGGTCTACCAACAGGCGTCTTTTCGGGATGCCACTCAGGCGACCGCCCTGGCACTGTGTCGCGAGCGGGATCCCGAGAATCGCTTGTTGTGGCGGGCTCGCCTACGTCGCATCGACAGCGAGGTGGTTCGTGATGCCATCCTAACGGCCAGCGATCAGTTGAACGTAGCATTGGGCGGACCTCCAGTGCCCCTTGAGTATCGGCCGGATGGCTATGTATCGGAGGCCAAACAGGGCCTGGCACGGCCCAGTGATCGGTGGCGGCGCAGCCTTTACCTGTTGAATCGAAGACTCAACAATCCGACGTTTCTGGCAGCCTTCGACAAGCCAATCGTGACCGGTTGCGTCGGCCGACGTGATGATGCCGCTGTGCCACTGCAGTCGTTGGCCATGATGAATGACGAGCTGGTCTTGGAACAGGCCGAGCGATTCGCGGTCCGCGTGATCCGCGAGGCGGGAGGTGCCCCTCTGCAACAGATTCAACGGGCCTATCGCATCGCCTTCGGCAGACCACCGGCGGGCGAGGAAGTCGCTTGGAGTCGCGAATTGATGCAACAACAGGCACTTCTTTTCGCGGACGACTCTGCCAAGGATACTCAGCAACGTGAGGTAGCGGCGCTGGCGGCACTGTGTCAAACGCTACTCAGTACCAGTGAGTTTCTGTATTTGGAATAGCGAGCGAGTAAGGGGATTCGCATGTCCGATCATTGGGCCTCGAAAACGTCGAAGCTGGACGCGTCGAGCACAATCGATGCGGGACATCGCGCCGGTGGCGCCGAAAGCCGTCGCAGATTTCTCGAATGTGTCACGGGGGGCTTCGGTTCGTTGGCCCTTAGTTGCCTGCTCCACGACGATGCCGCGCGCTCGGCCTTCGGTGAAACCACCTCTCCCAGCGCCGCCATTCCAAGCACTGCCATCCCAAGCACTGCTATCCCAAGCACCATGGTCCCACGCGCGGGGCATTTTCCCGCCAAGGCCAAATCGGTCATCCTGCTATTTCAAAACGGCGGACCGAGTCAAATGGACTTGTGCGACTACAAGCCGGAACTGCAGAAACGCAGCGGCCAGTTCGTACGCAATATTCGCGGCGGCAACGGCGACAATGAACAAAAAGAGCCGTTGATGGGGAGTGCATTTCAGTTTCGCCCCCACGGCCAGTCGGGGCTGATGTTCTCCGAGCTGATTCCCAACCTCGCATCGTTGGCGGACGATCTGTGTGTTGTGCGTTCGATGTACAGCACCGATCCGAATCATCCGGGTGCGACCTACATGATGTGTTCGTGCAGCAATCGGCCCGGCCGCCCAACCCTCGGCGCTTGGACGACCTATGCCTTGGGGAGCGATAACCAGAATCTGCCAGGCTTTGTGCTGTTGCGGGATCCGGCTCAGTTTCATTCCGGTGGTGCGATGCAGGTCACCAATGGCTGGCTCCCTGCCATGTTTCGCGCCACCGAAGTGCGGGACGAGGGGAGCCCGGTTCTTAATCTCAATCCCAACGTACCCCGACCGAAATCGATCCAGGACAATAACTTTCGGCTGCTGTCGCTCTTGAACCATCGGCAGCAGGAACGCTACCCGGACGAATCTCGCTTGGAGGCACGCATTCAGAACTACGAGCTGGCCGCACGCATGCAATTGCACGCCATGCAGGAGCTGGATCTGTCTCACGAGACAGCGGCGACACAAAAACTTTACGGCCTGGATGATCCCGTCGCCGAGCGATACGGCCGTCGTCTGCTGATGTCACGTCGGTTGGTCGAGCGCGGCGTGCGTTTCGTACAGGTCTTGGCCCCCGCGCCGAACTGGGATCACCACGATGAGTTGAACAAAAAATTACCCGTGATCTGTCGGCAGGTCGATCAAGCTTCAGCAGGGCTGATCACCGACCTGAAACAGCGTGGACTACTCGATCAAACGCTTGTCATCTGGGCTGGTGAGTTCGGACGCCTGCCCACCTCCCAGCGTGGCCATGGGCGCAACCATAATCCGCACGGCTTTAGTATCCTGATGGCCGGCGGGGGACTGCGTGGAGGCCTTGCCTATGGCGCCACAGACGACTTCGGTTATGCGGCCGTCGAGCAACGAGTCGGCGTCCCGGATCTGTTTGCCACAATCCTGCACCAATTGGGGTTGGATCACGCACGCGTTTCGTTTCTGCACAATAGCGTCGAAGAGAATGTCGTCGATACCCGCATCAACAAGACCCGTGTGATCTCGGACATTCTGACCTGATGTAACGCGGCACTTATGCCATTCGTTCCACTTCAGCAGCGGCTACGACACGGGCACCGACCGCACTCCCCGACCAACTTGGCATCTCGCAGCGAGTTGCTTCCCAGCCATGGTGGACGACGCGGCCACGCAACGGTGGAGAGCCTGCCGAAGCCCCGGTGACGCGCACGCGGGCCACATCAACGCCCGCTGGAACTTCCACTTCCGCCCCTTCGGCCTCTTGCATGATCGGCTGAACGGCAAACAGCCGCTCCAAAACCCGGCCGCAATCCCGCAAGACATCGCGAGCCGCGGCGCCAATCTGTGCATCGGAGTATTGCGAAAGCGGCTCCTGAACCAGATCCACAAAACGGGCCTCGCGCTGGAGCGCTCCCAAAAGCGTCAATGCCTCGCTGCGAACCACAGGTTGCGGGCGCGGAGCCGCCGTCTGAGCAGAACTCGGCGCCGGTGATGGTTGTGGCGCAGCCGTTTGTGAACCTGCCAGCATTGCCCGGACTTGTTGGGCAATCTCTCTGCTAAACAAGGTCGCAAACAAGATTCGGACAGCCAAAATCAAACGCATGCTCCATCTCCATGATCCGACGAATTGGGGCCCATCGTGACGTACGGCAGCTGTGTTTCCAGCGTCGGACGCGGTACGATATCCTACACAATTCCAGCTCCAATATCGATAACGGGGACGGCATGGCAGAAGCGAATGACAGCCGCGATCAGCTGGCAACTGCCTATTTGGAACAGCTCCCCTACGAGCCGTACCCCGTGCAGGAAGAGGCCCTCTTGGCCTGGTTTACGAGCGAGCAAGGCGTACTGGTCTGCGCCCCGACCGGTACCGGCAAGACCTTGATCGCGGAAGCGGCGGTCTTCGAAGCCCTGCGGACGGGCACCACGATGTACTACACCACCCCGTTGATCGCCCTGACCGAACAAAAATTTCGCGATCTACAACAACGGGCCGAGGCATGGGGGTTTCGCGCCACCGACGTGGGACTCGTCACCGGAAATCGGCGAGAAAATCCCCAAGCCCCGATCCTGGTAGTGGTCGCCGAAATCCTGCTCAATCGACTCCTGCACACCGAGGCCTTCGATTTTCGTAACGTGACCTCCGTCGTGATGGACGAGTTCCATAATTTCGCCGATCGCGAGCGGGGCATTGTCTGGGAACTGACACTCGGATTGTTGCCGGCCCACGTGCGCACTTTGTTGCTGTCGGCCACCGTAGGCAATTCCCGTGAATTCGCCATGTGGCTGCGCCGCGCCCACCAACGCCAACTCGACCTGGTGGAAAGCCAAGATCGCAAAGTTCCGCTCACCTTCCAATGGATCCCCGACATGCTGCTAAACGAGCAGATCGAGGCCATGGCCACCGGGGACGACACGCAACGAACCGTCCCCTCGCTGATCTTTTGCTTCAATCGGGATACCTGTTGGAACATCGCCGAACAATTGAAGGGCAAGCAACTCTTGATGGACGGCCAGCAAAAACGACTGGTCGAACAACTGGAACAGTTCGACTGGTCGCAGGGAGCCGGCCCGAAACTGCGGCAGATTCTGCTCCGCGGTGTCGGTGTGCATCACGCGGGAATTCTCCCTAAGTACCGTCGCATCGTGGAAGACCTGTTTCAGCAGAAGCTGCTGTCGGTGGCGGTTTGTACGGAGACGTTATCGGCCGGTATCAATCTGCCCGCTCGTTCCGTCGTACTCCCCACGCTCCTCAAGGGACCACCCGGCGCAAAAAAAACGGTGGACGCCAGTACCGCCCACCAGATCTTTGGGCGAGCGGGACGCCCTCAATACGATTCACAAGGCTACGTCTTCGCCCTCGCCCACGAAGACGATGTCAAGATCGACCGCTGGCGTCGACAATACGACCAGATACCCGAGGACACCAAGGATCCCAATCTGCGCAAGGCCAAGAAGGCCTTGAAGAAGAAGATGCCCAAACGTCGAACCACGGAGCAATATTGGGAAGAGTCGCATTTCAATCGCCTGCGGACCGCCTCGCCTGCCCGTCTGCGCAGCACGGGGCCACTCCCCTGGCGACTGCTGGCCTACATGCTCGACGCCTCACCCGATGTGAGTCGCTTGCGCGACTTGGTCGGCAAACGGCTGATGGTGGATAGTCTGCTACACGCCGAGCAGAAACGCTTGGATCAAATGCTGCAAACGCTGGCGATTGCGGGCTATGTGACGTTGGAGCCGGCCAGGCCGTCCGCCGCCGACGAAACCGACCCCGAGGCGCCCCCCTATCAGGCCACCCATGCTCATCCAACCGATAAGTTGCCGCGACTGATGTTGTTCCGCGGCGTGAATCCGCTCTTCGGAAACTTCCTGTTGGAACATCTGGGCATCGCCGATCAGGCCGAACGGCTCCAGGCCTGGGAGGCCATCCTCGAAATGCCCGGTGCGGTCGCCCATTCCATGCGGGTGCCCGATCAAACAGAACTCCCCCCCGGCCCCCTGGCCATGCACCGCTTAGATGGCCAATTGCTGCAACTAGGGCTGGCCGCCCCCGAGGAACTCGTCCCCGCACAAGAGGATCCCGACGATCCGGATGCCCAGCAGGACCGGCGGAGTGGCGAACGAGTGTGGATTCTGACGGTTGCCGAAAAACTGAGACGTTTGTTCGACTACGAATATCCGGGGGTCACCGACCTCAAGACGGTCCCCGTCTGGTCGGCCGGACAGCTACTGGAGTTCGGTGGCGACTTCAACAAGATGATCACCTCCAAGGGACTACAAAAACAGGAAGGTATTCTCTTTCGGCACCTGCTGCGGTTGATTCTGCTCGTCAACGAGTTTCGCCAACTGACTCCGCCCGATATCGATGAACCCACGTGGCAGCAAGACCTCCAGGATGTGACCCAACGACTGGCCGACAGTTGCCGCCGCATCGACCCGGCCAGCACCGAAAAGACAATTGAAGAAACTCAAGCTCGGGTCGAGCTCATCTAGCCGATTCGAGCTTGAGGCCGGATGCCATCTGTCTGCCCCCCTCTGCCCATCCGGAGATCAATTCGACAACGCGTGTCATCGATTTGATTGCGCCGACGCCCGGAAGTGGTCGTTGGTTCGGCGAGTTGCAGCCAGGACCGCGCGGTCTTTCCAGGCCGAATTCGAGCAATGGAAAAAACTTTCGGCGTCCGGCACACCACGTGCTTGATCAAAGATGTGGGACACACGTAGGTCGGCCGGTGATGCGGGGGGCGGACCGACACGTGATAGTCCGATGGAAACACTAGGTTAGAACGGATCCCGCAATCGCTCCACGAAAGGGGGTATCGCATGACGACTCGTAGGTGGTGTCTGATCGGTATAGTTAGCGCGATGGTGTTGGGGGCCGTCATGGCTTCGACGGTATGCGCTGATCACGAGCGGCGAAGGGATGTGTCCATGGGACCATCCATAGACGATGACTTCGACATTCCGAGCAGGTTCGATCGGGGTGACGCGTCATGGAATGGTAGGACACGCTTCGAACGTGAACGACCGACGGCCGAGGGGTGGCAATTGGCTGGGCACTGCGGCCGAGGCTACGGACCGCGACCCTATCATGGTCATCATCACCACCACCATTACCGACCGTACGATTATTACCCGCGGCACGATTGCTACTACGACCGTGGCCCGAGCTGGGGTATGTACTACGGCGGGCCTCGGAGTAGCTTTTACTTCAGCTTCTAGCGCGGGCGAGTGAGGCAGGCGCAGCCAGTTCTCAAGACTGGCTGCGCTCGGTGCGCGGCGGTGGCTTGTCACGGCCAGCATGGTTTTCTATCATCCGGCGTATGCTGGGACTCAAGTCTGCCTCGTCGGACCGCTGGCTCGATCAAGTAACGCGCTCGCTGAGCGACGTATTGATCGACCACGCCCACTGCGAGAAGAAGGCCGCCGCGACGGCCATGAATCTGATTGTCTCGTATGTCGAGAATGAATCGCTCTGCCGAGCGATGGCGGAGATTGTCCGCGAAGAACTCGAACATTTCGAGCTGGTGTTGGACCTGCTCAAGCGGCGCGGTATACGTTTGTGCCGCTTGAAGCCCGGGCGGTACGGCCGCGAGCTGCATCAGCATGTGCGCCCTCAGGAACCCCATCGGGCCGTGGACCGGCTGCTGATTGCCGGCCTGATCGAGGCCCGCTCCTGTGAGCGGTTCTCGCAGTTACGGGATCATGTCAACGACCCGGAGCTGGCACAATTCTATGGAGGGCTGTTTGAGGCGGAAGCCCGGCACCACGCGACCTACGTCCGGCTGGCCCAGGATTACTCCGAAGCCCGTCTCGTACGGCAGCGGCTGGAGGAGCTGGCGATCGTCGAGGCCCAAATCATTGAGGTGGGGGACCCGTTGCCCCGCATGCACAGCTGACCGATTCAAGGCGGTACGGCTCAAGCCCCCCGGCCAATATCGCAGCAACCTTGCCAGTCCGCAAATTATGACTTAGAGTGAGGGCCTCGCGTGCGTCTTGCGCGGCTTATCCCTATTTTGTCTCAACGTCCGGAAACGATCGATGGCATGGCACCGAACCCAACTAGTGGCGTCCGTTGTTTTGGCATGTGGGTTTGTGGCCGGTAGTGTGGGGTGCCAAGAAGGGCCAGTCCCCACGTATCCCACCAGTGGCACGGTCACGGTGAAGAACCAGGTCTCCGTAGCCGGTGGGCGGGTCGAGTTTCGGCTCATGGATAATCCGCACCTTGTCGTCTCCCGCGGGTATATTGGTAAGGATGGAGCGTTTGTTCTGGGCACGTTCGAGGCCCAGGACGGAGCTCCGGCCGGTAAGCATCGTGTGGTGGTTTACCCCCCCTCCCCGCCGGGCGATCACGACGCGAACCCGCGGGCAAAGTCTGTCATCGATCCGAAGTACCTGTCCTATGATACGTCTGGACTTGAGTATGAGGTCACTGATAATGCCGAAAAGAACAAGTTCCCCCTATTACTGGACCCCAATCCGAACAAGTAGTTGCCTTCTCCACGTCGGTAGCTCGTCCCGTCAACGCACTCGTTTGGCATTTACACTCGTCGAGCTGCTGGTCGTCATCGCGATCATTGGCGTCTTGGTGGCGCTCCTGCTGCCTGCCGTACAGGCGGCGCGCGAGGCGTCTCGGCGTAACCAATGCGCGAACCAACTCAAGCAAATCAGTCTCGCGTGTACCAATTTTGAAAGCGCCACGGGCTACCTGACCCCCAGCCGCTTGCCGTGCAATATTGGCAGTTGGGCGGTCGCGCTTTGGCCTTATTTGGAGCAGAACGACTTGGTCGGAGCGTGGGACCAGAAGAAGGCCTACTACCTGCAAACGCCGATCAATCAACAGCGTCAAGTGGATTTCTACTATTGCCCATCACGCCGGTTCGCAAGCCAAGGATTGCTTAGCCAGAATGGAGATACCGGGGGCAGACCATTTCGACATCGTGCCGGATCTCTCGGGGACTATGCGGCCAACGTCGGTAGCCCAGTATCTGGCAGTGGCATCAGCGGCTGGGACTACACACCAGGCTTCTTCCGCAATCCACCACACACCACCGGCCCCTTCGGGATATCCTACGCCGGCGCAGCTGAAGAAAATGCGAGTGGCTGTAAGTTCTCCCGCGGGCATGAGGTCGACGGTGAACTGATTGCCTCTATTAGCTATACCTTGAGGGTGAAGGACGTCACCGACGGTATGTCCAAGACGATTTTCCTGGGTGAAAAACACGTGCCGTTGCGGGTTGATATCAGCGGCGAATTCGTCGAAGCGACCGGACTATTGGAGGCGCATGATACGGCAATCCTTAACGGCGACAACTTAGAACGCATCGCACGTTGGGGCGGGCCCGGTTACCCTCTGGCATTTGGACCGCTCGATAGCCCGCCAGACCAGCAGAATTTTGTCTTCGGCAGCAACCACCCGAGGGTTGTGCAATTTGCAATGGGGGACGGTAGTGTGATACCGCTCTCCATATCGCTGGACACAAATGTCCTCGGCACGTTGTGCAATCGCAAGGATGGCGATGTGATTGCGATCCCGATCGAATAGTCGTGCAAGTAAACACCATCAGCCACGCAAGCGAGCCATCCATGGACACGCAACAGCCCTGGTACGATCAACTGGCCGAACTCCTGCGCGATCGGGGCCACACAGAAGCCGAAATCGTGACCATCCTTGCGCACGTCAGGGGACGGGACCTACAGACGCAGCAAGATTCCATCATGGATTCCATCGGCCTTGGCGACATCGATCTGGACACGGTGATCAAGGAAGCGCTGCGGACCTAGGCGTCTACGGACCCCTTCACTTGCCGGAGGGAGGTTCCAAAAAGTCCCGCGTCAAGCGGGCAAAGTGAATGCACCATTTGGCCGCCGTGCGTGGTGCTTGCCCTTCCCAAAGGACGCCGATGGATTCATCATCGAGAATTGTGATGTCAGAATATGCCGCGCGTCCCTCGGCAATGCGACGCTCGACAGGAAATGTCACGCCATCGTCATAGCTCATGCGTATCACCAAGTTTTTTCGGGCATCGCTCGGGCCGGTCCACAGCAATCGATCTCGATCGGCACCGTAGGACATGAGCGTGTAGCTTTCGATGGCGCACTGGACCTTGGTGCCAGGAGTCACGAGTCCCGGCCGGGCCTCCGACCAAGACTTCCCCGCATCCTCGCTCACTGCCATCCAGCGATGCTCGACGCTCCCCCCTTGTCTGGTGTCCATCAGAATCCGCCCGTTGCTGATCTCGGCCAGCTGATTCTCGGCGCCGCCGGGGTCCTTTTTAATCGGGCTGCCGCGATGCCAGGTTTGGCCGTGGTCTTCGCTGTAGATCGTGCAGAGGCCTCCTTTCCCCCAACTTGGCGCGATCAATACCCCCTCGCGCGTGCGAATTCCGCCCCCCGGTCCGATGATCCCCGCTACGTCACTCAAGTCGATCGGCTCGGACCAAGTCTTCCCATTGTCGTCACTGGTGCGCGCCAACGTTTTTTGGACGACGCGATTGGGCTGGGCCTGAAAATAGAACAACCACACACGCCCGTTTTCCTTGTCGACGATGGTCGTCGGATTGCCAGAACCCCAGAGTTCACCGGGATCCTCCACAATCACCATATCGGACCAAGTCAATCCGCCATCGGCGCTCCGCTTCATGACCAAATCGATGTCATTGCCGTCCAAACCAGGATCATGCCAGTTGTACTTGCGAGCCTCGGCAAAGGCCAACAACGTGCCATCCGGAGCTGTCTCCACAGCCGGGATGCGGTACGTGCGGTATCCACCTTCGCCCTCGTACATGACGATGGAACGTTGCAGTTCTGGGTCCGCGGAAAATGCCGGACCGACCAGCGGCCATGGCATCAAGATGCTCAACGCGATGCAACGTGTTGCAAGGCTCGTCTTGTTGGAATTCATAGGAGGAGATCCTGTCTGCTAAGAGTACACACGCAATGGAGGCAAGAGCCTCCATGCATTTCGTTCCCAGCCGCAAAGTCCGGATCGTATCACAACACATCTTTGGGTGCCACTATCTGGGTGCCATTGCCTGGGTGCCATTGCCTGGGTGCCAC
>SXHS01000262.1 GCA_005773145.1 Planctomycetaceae bacterium
AGGATGGCCCGCTTGCTCGGCACCCCCTTAGCTGCCATACCACCGGCTCCTACTTAGGCTAGGTCGACGCCGGACGCAGCCCTCAGTTAGCTGTGACCGCCCGTTTCGCACGGTGCATGACGCCAACCCTGCGCGGTTCTCGATACGCCCATCGTTCTCAGGGCGCATTCTAGTCGGCTGCGTAGCAATCTGCTTGAATCACGGCCAGAAATCGGCGACCGCAGACGTTGCCCACGGCCGACGGCTCACGCAGTCCGGGGGGCCAAAGCAGTAACTTGCTGGCTCCATTTCCTGCATACCTTCCAAGTTGCGCAAATTGCCGTGACACAGTGCCTGCCACCGCGCTGCCCCTGCAAGGAAAACAATTCACCGATGGAGTGTTGCAGGACGCCGCCTAATTTTCTTTCAGAACACAACTCTTGACAATATCTCTACCTGCCACCGTTCCACCCTATTTTGCATTCGCGCTAACTTGCGCAAATTGCCGAGACACAGTGCCTGCCACCGCGCTGCCTTCCTAACTTGCGCAAATTGCCGAGACACAGTGCCTGCCACCGCGCTGCCTGCCACCGCGCTGCCCCTGCCACCGCGCTGCCCAAGTTGCCGAGACACCGTGCCACCTTCCGACAGGGCCACTCCCTTCCGTACGAAGGCAAGTTTCTAGGACCGAAATCACTTGGACTACAAAATAAGGTGGCAGAGGCGAAATTCTGCGCCTCTGCCACCATGTGCAATCCTGCGTTTGGTGCAGGACTCTGGCAAGTAATAGGCCCTTACCGGCCCCGTCGCGCCTAGCGGCGACGACGAATCAGTGCCAAGCCAGCCAAACCCAACAGGCTCAACGTGGATGGCTCCGGAACCGGGTCAATCGATGTTCCGTTCGGTACGATGCCCCGCACAACACGGATGTAGTCCCACTCGGTACCGGAACCAGCGCCAACTTCAAACGAGCCAAAGGTCAGCGGGTCATCGGCTCCGTTTAACACGGCACCACCGGCTGACGCCGTGTGAATAAGAGCGCCGTCGATGTAGAGCGAGACCGTATCAGCAGATGCATTCTTGATCACCCGGAACACGGCGAAGTTGCCATTGTCTAGGTTGGGACCGGGAGCGTCGCTGAGCGGCTTGTCTAGAACGACAAAGTCAGGGTTTGCGTTCTCGACGCCGAAATACGCGGCGGACCGGTTCATGCTATTGTTGAGGTCGCTCATGTAGACGCCGATCGGCCACCAACGACCTGGGTTGCCACCTTGGGACGCCGCCAAGGGGACCAACAAGCGAGCACGAAACTCATAGGTGTAATCAAGAAGACCAACGGCCGGATTGGCGCTCTGAGAGGCAAAGTTGTCGTCGTTGACAAACCACGTGCCCGATCCGGAGTCGAGGAGATCGCCCTCATTGCCCCAGTGATTCCAACCAGTTGGCGGTGCATTCATTTCCTCGGCCCAATCAGCGCTGACAGCCGGCGCCGGTCATGTGGCCTTGGTTCGAGCGAAATGTGCGGCCGCTCGGGCCGAAGCCCGGCGCAGGCGGTCCATGATCGCATTTCCGAGTCCGGCCTCGGGAAGCGGCTCGGCGATGATCAGGTCCAATCCCGCAGCATCCAAACGCCGTATGGCCGCAAACAGATTCGCGGCGGCCTCACCAAGATCGCCCCTTTCAGAGAGAACTTCGATCGCCGCCCATCCCGTGCGATTGCTGGGGCTACGAAAGCTCAACAATCCGACCCGCTGCCCGCGAAACTGGGACGCGTCGCTGTTAATAAGCAGTTGCAGTGGCGTACTTGGCGCGTAGTGGCTGGCCAATTGGCCCGGTGCGAGTGGCCGATCCGCTGCGGACGACGGTATGGCGGACGGATGTACCGTGACGGGGCCAATCGCGGCTTCGAGGACTTCGAGAGGGACGCCCCCCGGACGCAAAAGGCTCGGCGTTGGCCCAAGGAATGATACGATCGTGGACTCAACTCCCACACGACAAGGGCCGCCGTCCAGGATCCATTCCAATCGCTCATCCAATTGCTCGTCCACGTGTGCGGCAGTCGTGGGGCTCACTCGGCCAAAGGGATTGGCGCTGGGAGCCGCGATCGGCACGCGGGCCGCGCGAATCAGTGCCAAGGCGATGGGGTGGTCGGGTAGTCGTATTGCCACGCTGGGAAGGCCGGCGGTGACAATGTCCGGGACAATCGGCTGCTTGGGCAAAACCACCGTCAACGGCCCCGGCCAAAACTGCTCGACCAACACCCGAGCGGCATGGGGAAACGATGTGGCCAGGCACTCGACATCCGCCACGTCAGCGATATGGACAATCAGTGGATCGAATTGCGGCCGCGCCTTCAGTTCAAAAATGCGTGCCACGGCGATGGCATCGAACGCGTTGGCCCCCAGGCCGTACACGGTCTCCGTCGGAAAGGCGACCAGGCCTCCCGCGTCGATTTGTCGAGCCGCCTGTTCGATATTCGGCTCCGCTGGGACGATCCGTGGTGTTGGTTTCATGGGTGGGGGGATGCCGAACGGCCAAGTGCTATGACCGAACGGCATGAAGGATCCGTGACGGAGAATTGGGGTTCGCTCGTTCGCAGACAAAGCTTCTATCTTACCACACAACTTTAGGTGCCACGGGCGGCTTGTCCGCCCGTGCGTCCGCTCAACAGCAGGAATAAACAGGCCGTGGCCCCATGGCGAATTGGCGAGCGGGGGACGTGAGTCCCCTGTTTCCCCTGTGAGTCCTCGTTCGGAACCGATAGGGCCAACGGCCCTCGCTAACGCTTCGGGTTACGACGGAAATCACCCGCACACGAGCGGCCCATCGAAAAATCCT
>SXHS01000263.1 GCA_005773145.1 Planctomycetaceae bacterium
CTAGATCGCACAATTGCCCTGAGTTGCCTATCTCCCCAAATCTTCCCGATTCGTGATCGTTGTGCCACACAAGTCAGCCTTGGGCCCCGAAGGGCAACGCCGTCACGGATTTCTTGATGGGGCCGTTCGATCGTCAGGGCCATGGGCCCGACCGTTTGTAGATCCCCCAAACTAGGAGCGAGAGAGACCTCATTTTTCCCGGTCAAAATCCGTCACGCGTTGCCCTTCGGGGCCCGATATCAGCCCAGCTCGAGGCTAGAAGATGTGTGGGTTGCATGTCGTCACGTACTGGAACCGATTCTGTGCCGCGAAAGTTGGTTCGTTACATAAATCCTGTTGACAAAAACTATACGTACGTATACTGTATGGGTGAACACTCTAGATTGCCCAATCGTTTGCGAGGCTTTTGGGCACCAGTCTTCTGCGAACCGAACCTTGATCAACAGGAGAAAGACGATGATTAGCCGAAAACTAATGGATCCGTTTGGGCACGATGGCCGAATGGACGAGGCGATTGTGTTGAATGTGGTAGCGGACGATCGCGCGGCATGTGGTATTGTGTCCCGGGATCTCGCGATCGCGGTAGTCGCCGCGCTGGGAGCTGATCCTGAGACGATCGGCGAGCTAGAACAAGCGTTGGGGCGTGCCATCTCGACAGACGAGGCGACCGATTTTTTTGGCGGCTGGCCGGCGATTGTCCGGGAACATTTGTCGCCGGGCACTGCGGCGGTGGGGATTGACCTGCCGGGCCGTTTGTTGGTGCAGCAGGATCTGCCGTTCGAATTGGAAACGACGGGACACGTTTACTGGCGCGAGGGGGGCGAGTCGACCGACATTCGTCTGTTCTATGGACTGCCCGACGAATGGCTGTTGGCGGATCATTGGCGCCGCTGGCGCCGACTTGCCGAATCCCGTCGGCGCGATCGTCGGTTGGTGCCCGCTTGCGACGCGCGTCGGGTTCTCTTCCACGAAGCGATTCCCTACGTGGTCGAACAGTGCCGCACGCCACAGTCAAAAATCGATCCACTGCTGGACATCCATGCGAATTGGCTGCTGACACCGCAGGCCGATTTGGCAAACCGCCCGCCGCGAGATGTGCTGCTGGCGCGACAGGATACGATCGATCGTGATTTGCAGTATCAAGAGTATCATTGGGCCCGGCGCGGCGAGTGTCCACCCGGACTGGAACGGGACGCATGGGCGTTCCGCTTCGCCGGTTTCGGCACGCATGAGTTTGTCGTTTATCACGGCCTGATGCGGCACCTGATTGAAGTCGGTTGGCAACGTCACCAAACAGGCGAGGCGGGATCGAGCGACGCGGAAGTGGACCATCTGCGGCGAGAGCAACAGGACTGGCTGCACACACCCCAAGAAGATTTGGCGGGGCACACGCCAGCCCAGGTGATCGCGCGCGAGCGTGCCCGCTTGCCTCTGGTCGCATCCGCCGAACACGTCATGCTGGACCACGATTGCCCACTCTGCCGGCTCGCGGCCGAGCAGCCGGGGCCGATATTCTGGCATTTGGATTTACCGGACTGGGATCAGCATTTCGCTTTTTCGACCTGCGAGAACTGGAACCAATGGAGTCATACTCGGGGGGCAGATGGCGAGGACCTGTCGGGCGATGAGGGGCCCGAATCGCCGGATGCGGGCGCCAGCGATTAGCCGTCCGCCGCGTCGTCCCCACAGAAATCGATGCCGGCCCATACGGTTTTCTCAAACCGGTAGGGACCGGGCAGACCCGCCCGGAGGAAAGCCAAGACCTGGTGGCGTTCGGCCAACGTATCGTGTAACTCGCCGATCAATTGGGCGAACGGCACTTGTCCTCGCCCACGCATCCACAACGTGTTCCCCAAAACCGGGTCGTCATCCGCACCCGCACAGCGGATGTCGACCGTCTGCGGGTGGCCGCCGGATATGGGCACCCACGCCATGATCGACAAGGTCGGCACGGCGTGGGGCCATTCGGCAACGGACGCGCCGACATGAACCAGTCGCTGGCTGCTGGCCCGGTCCAACTGCATGTTGGCGTGGTTGACGACCAGCCCAACTTCCTGGCATGCGGAGACCATCCTCCGCTTGACATCTTCTGCCGGTTCTCGTCCCGCTCGATTCATGTCGCGTATCCTTGAATCTGTGCGAGAACCTTACCTACGGGCCGATTAACGCCGGGACACGTCGGGGAGCGGAATACGTGCGGACAGCCAGAGCGCCGCCGGGCTGGCTGGCACCAGCGTCTCACCATGCGTCCCCAGCATCTTGATCAATTCGACGCTCGGCAGGGGCTGCGACGTGGTTTGCACCAGCGGTCCGCGCTCCTGCATTAACAGGACACTCTCTCTTGAATCCAATCCAGAAACAAGACCGGCCACGGACGGATCGCACTCGCCAACCAAGCGCAGACCTTCGTGGTCAAGCTCAAAGTAGGCGGCCAGTTGCGTGAAGGGTAGCCCCGCCGACGAATCGGTTTCGGCCGAAGGGGCAGGGGGGGCCGTCGTCTGCCACGCCTGGCTGATGTCTCGGCAAAGGGATGGGCTTACCATGCCCGGTCCGGCGCGCAGACTGCCACTCAGGTGCTCCAGCCGTCCCGCCCGGATTCTCGCGTGCCCACCGAGAACATGGGCCTCTCCTCGCAATTCATAGGGAAACGGTGCGGCCAACAGCTGATCCAGCAGCAAATGGTTGAGATCTCCAGCGACCTCGCCGTTCCACGTCTCGTCCGCACATTCCAACCAAATGGAGCCGCAGAATTTTGCGGATTCCAAACGCGACCGCCAAGCCGGGTAAGGGGAGGTCAACACCCAGCAGGGGAGCGCATGTCGCTTGGTATCGACCTCGCATCGCGTGGTGATTCCGTCGGGTTGGCGATCGCGTTCGATTTTGATCTGAATGGGATCCCCCGCCAGAGACTGGGCCAGCCAAAACTGCACATGCAGTTTCGAGCCAAAGGAGGGCCGATCGAGTTCGCAAGTCAGATTCTGGACGTGGAGAGGTGCCTGGGACGACGGGCCTGCCTCATGCGTACATTCGATCGACAAACGGTCGATGCGCCAGTGCACGTGGTCGGGCCAGCAGGCCTCGCGGCGCAACAGATGCTCGTGAACCTGATCGATCCACCGCGGCCATTCACCGGCAGGAATGGTCGCTCGCTCGGCGGTGATGAGAAGATCACCTGGCCTTCGCGCGAATCGCACTCCCTCCAATCGTGCAATTTGCAGTTTTGACTCCAGATCGTACACGCTGAGACCGCGCAGGCATACGACACCGGGGGCGGGATACTGCCAGGAGTCAGCCTCCAGACGTACGCCCAAACAGTCGGCGAGCCATTGCCGATCGGCAACGCTGCGAAGCCAGTTTCGCTGCGCGAAGTATCCCACCGCAATGAGGACGGGGAGGACGCAGATCAGGAGAAAGAGCAGCCGGCAGCCTTGCCGTCGGTTCCACCATTCCATGGCGATTGATCCTTCTCCGCTCGCATCGCCACGCGATGCCAAAAACGCTAGTGCTGACGGGCCAACTCATGGAACAAACGCCAGCGCGCCTGCATTTCCTCAATGCTGTCCCCGCCAAACTTATCCACCAGGGCACAAGCGACTTCGAAGGCCACCACGCATTCCACGATGACGCTAGCTGCCGGCACGGCACAGACATCACTGCGCTCGTAAGCAGCCTGTTCCGACTCTTTCGTGCGTAGATTGACGGAGGGAAGCGCCTTGCGCAGTGTACTGATCGGCTTCTTGGCAGCCCGCACGATCAACGGTTGTCCGTTGGTCATGCCGGCCTCCAGGCCCCCGGCGTGGTTGGTCGGTCTCTGGAAGCCCAAGTGAGACGTGTCCCGTTGCTGCGCATCGAAAACGATCGGGTCGTGGACCTGGGATCCGACGCGTCGGGCGGCCTCAAAGCCCAAGCCAATCTCGACACCTTTGATCGCCTGGACGGCCATGACGGCCTGCGCGATGCGCCCGTCCAATTTACGATCCCACTGCGCGTGAGTCCCCAATCCAAAGGGAAGCCCCTCGACGCGTACCTCCACAACGCCTCCTAGGGTGTCGCCCGCCTTTCCTGTTTGGTCGATCAGGGCTTCGATCGGTTTATCCTGGCCCGGGTTGAGGGAATAGACACTGCTACTATCCCGCAGGTCCCGATGTTCCGCCATGGTTCCCGCCACCGGCGGAATCGCGACGCCCCCCAGTTCCACCACGTATCCGAGTGTTTCAATCCCGAAGATGCCCAATAACTGCTTGGCCAACGCACCGGCGGCGACACGCGCCGTGGTTTCGCGGGCACTGGCCCGTTCCAAGATCGCCCGCACGGAGCCCAGGTATTTGACCGAACCCGACAAGTCCCCGTGCCCTGGCCTGGGACTCTCGAGGTCCTCCAGGCGCTCCAACTTGAAATCTTTGTTGATCACCTGCATCGTGATGGGGCTACCGAGGGTTGTACCGCGCCACACGCCGGTGAGAATCTCGACCTCGTCGGTTTCAATCCTTTGACGCCCTCCACGCCCATATCCGCCCTGGCGACGGCGCAGGTCAGCGTCCACACGCCCCGTATCGATGACCATGCCGGCTGGAAATCCATCCACGATGGCCAGCATGGTTTTGCCGTGAGATTCGCCTGCTGTCCAATAGCGCAACATGCCGGGGTCCGGGGGGGCTCTGGGGGGCTGTGGAGGGGGATGGATCTTGGTTCGTTGGACGCTTTATAACTCTATCGGACCGCCGACCGCCGTTCTCTGATCAGCAGTCGGGGGATCCCCAGGAATTATATCGTCTCAGCCTGCTGTCATGCCACCGCTAGCACACGCGAATCGCCCCCGCGTCAGGCGATTGCGGCCGTCAGCTCACGGGACTCCCAATCCGCGTCGGCAGTTACATCGGAGGGGGCGGCCGGAGGCACCGAATTCGCCATTTCTGGCGTATCGCGTAAGCCGGAGACAACGAAACGAAGTTTTCCCTGTTGAGTTCGAGCAATCTTCGGAACGTAGTCGAACTGCACGTCCGCTTGGTCACCGAGACGTTGAAAAAACTCCTGACGTAGGTGGCGTTCATCCAACTCGCTAAAACCAGGGTTCTTCACCACGCGCACCATGAGGACGCCGGGCCTGTTTTGAAAGATCTGGGCCTCGCGTACGGCGGTCATATCCTTGAACACGTGATCCATACGCCCTATGCGTGCGCCATTGCGCAGAACCACGTAGTCCTCACTGCGTCCATCGATGGCGCTAATTGTCCTACCAGGCAGACCACAATCGCAGGAGCGTTCATCGAGCTCCACGACGTCGCCGACGTCATAGCGGAGCAATGGGAAGGCCGGATTGGTGAAGTTGGTCCCCACGACGCGCCACCCGCCGCCATTATTGGGCAAAAACTCGACGGCGGCAAAGTCCTCGTCGACGTGCAGCCGACCATGCGTGCACTCCGAGACATTCGCCGCAGCTTCGGTTAGTCCATAATTATTCGCGGGGCGAACTCCGAATGCCCGTTCCATCGCAGCTGACTGCCGGGCCTGCAGGTTCTCACTCCCCGTGGTGATGAACTTCGGTTGATACTTCAGGGACTGCCCTGTGCTTAACAGGTGTTCCGCCAACAATGACAAGATGGACGGATAGCCATGCAGCCACGCCGGTTGGCTACGATTGAGTTCCTCCACGTACTGACCCAATGTGTCGGGTGCCAGATGGTAGCCACTGAACAAGATCTGCCGCCCCGGCCAGTTGTAGCGCCAGTAGGGGGCCTTCGTCTGTGCGATGGGCACCACTGAGCGACCACCAAAGTATCCGCACCAGGTGCGTAGCGAGATTCCCAGTCGTCTGCGGAACCTCCACCAAACGGCCCATTGTTCCTGCATGGCGGCCAGTGTGGTGGGAAAACGGAGCCCACCACCGGTGGTCCCGCTGGTGTGGGTCATGCGCCAATCGCGCGGCTTGATGGCGGATGAAAAGAAATGTTGCTGCCGCTCTTGCACAACCGACTTAGTCAGAACGGGAAAAACCCGCATATCGTCGAGCGTGCGAATCCGTTCGGGATTCACGCCGTGCTCTCGAAAGAGTTCGCGATAGTACGGAACGGTTGCGGCCGCGTGACGCACGAAGTTCTGTAACCGCCGGTCGCGAAACACCAACATTTGGTCGGACGACCAGCGTTGTCGCTGCTCGGCAGCCAGTAATTGCTGCGTGAAGCCGCTGCCGAATCGCGTGTGTTGAATGCGCCAGCCAACCAAGCTGCAGACCGCGTGCTGCGCGGAGATTGGCATACGATGGTAAAGGGCTTCGGTTTTCATGCGTGTAAAGTCTCCATTGCTTCAATGTGACTCAGCCAGCCAAAGTGTGGCACGACGCTCAGGGCGTGCCCGGAGTGGGCTAGCTGGCGACAGGGTCCCCTCCACTCCTGGTGATTGCTGCGAATTTCAATCTCGCGCCAGTCTCCGACGCTGATCGGATAGCCCCGGCTATGGAACGCCTGACGCACGATGGGAATCTTGTCGACGTCAAAGCCCATCAGGCTGGCGCTGGCGGCATCCACGCAACCGGGGTCGGTGCCAAATAGAACGACACGCGAATCCAGCGGATCGGGGTCCATCGGCCCATTACCCTGTCCGCCGATCACGCCGTCCACAAACGATAAATACGTTTTTCGAGTGGCCTGCGCTGGGCGGGGAAGCCTGCCGTCCGGCTGGCCGTAGAGGACGATCTTGTTGAGATCCAAACACATGCGCCAGGTAGTGTCGTTGCCGTACCAGTTGCCGCTGCGGATGACCCGGTCATTGTCTCCGAAGACGCTCTTGCCCGCTTTCCGGGCACGTCGCAACAACCAACTCCCCAACCCGGGCACCGCCAGAGCAACCTTGCGCAGCGATTGGGCCCCGTGATGCTCGACTGTCCGTCGTAGCGTCATTGTAGGAAACTGATCTCCGCCGCTGCGTGGTGAACCTGTCGTGTGGTGGGGGAGCCAATTCTTGTTGCCGTTCACGCCGACAAGATTCTTCAGATTGACCGTAATCCCCGCCTTTTTGTGTGTCTTTAGTTTGGGGAGATTGATGAAGACGTCGCAATGAACGGCCGATCCAGAAATCATGTACTCATGTCGCCCACCCGAATGATGCCGATTGACCTCGCCGTCGTCGTAGTCCGCTCCGTAGTAGCGGCCCGCTCCCCGGTGACTTGCGAATTCACTGTGATCCGCCAAATCAAAGGCCAAGTAGCCATTGGGATCGCCGGCTAACGGTCGGCGATCCACAATCACATCCTCCACATTGGTCCATTCCTCTTGCCGCATATCAACCAGTTCCAGGCGACGCCCCTGTTTCTGGTAGTAGTCGCGAATCGACTCGAGTTGCAACAGTTGGACCAACTTAGAGAAGGAAGAATCCGTCTGCGGCGCGTCGGCAATCATGACCCGGCCGTCTCCACCCAAGGCCTTCCACACATAGTCGGCAACGGCTCGTATCACACTGCCGTGCGTCACGGTGTAGATCCAGCCAGCGCTGTCTCGCGGATGCAGTTCTTTGACAAGGTTGGGCTTGAGCAACACAAATTGCCCGGGCCGAATGAAGGCTGCCAACGGATTCCACTCCGGCGTTCCATACCGAGCGGCATCCAGTCCCGCCAGGCGCAAGCATTCGCGCACGGCGTGGTAGACGCCATTCGGTTCGGCACCAACCGGCAAGCCCGTCCACTCCGGATAGGATTGATCCGGATGGAAGGGGCCGAGTTGCGGGTACTCCGCTCGCTCAGCGCGCGCTATGACAACCGTCGATGATTTCATGTTAAGTTCGACGCCTTCGGACTCGATTTCGGACAGGAAAACTTTCAACGCCAGCGGCGCGCGGACCTACCGTTTTCTGCTCTGCCGGGATTCGGGAGCGCAACGGGGGGGCGCAGCGACACACACCCCGGCTACGAGACGATCGAGCGCGAGGGCGCACGACTCTCCGTCTAGCCCGGTGGCATGTCTGGGACGCTGTATGAAGCTGACTATGGCCTACAAATTATCGATCACGCGCTCATGCTTCCCTCCACGCCACTCGTCCAACGGCTTAGGACTAATCAGGGCAGGGACCCCAACCGCATGCACCCACATACGCACGCGGACACACGCACTGCCGCCGTGTGGCCTGGATCACCTGGGGAGTCTCAACAGGGCGCGCTACGCGCGCGCAACCTTCTCCCCGAAACGACCATAGGCAAGTTGCATGCCAGGTCGAAAAAAATAGAAGTTCTTGAATCGCAAACAATGGCACGACAATGGTTTACGTGGTTTCTTGTCCGGTTGCTGCGACCAAGAAATCGGCCGGGGTCCTTCACCAGTTTGGTGAAGGACCCCAGCCCATCTGCGCAAGTCCTTGGCAATAAATAAGTTGCGATCATCACGCCTCGAATCAGCCCCAGTCATCGGTCGACGCCTGTTAATGCGCCTCGTCCGTA
>SXHS01000264.1 GCA_005773145.1 Planctomycetaceae bacterium
CCCGAGATCCCGCGAGAAGTGACCCAGCGCTGGCCGCCGACGGACGTGCAACAATGGGCGGCGGACTCAGCTCACCTCGCCGCAATTCCCCTCGACCACACGGTGACTCCCACGATCACGCGTGGAGGATCGCAGGCAGCTCAAGAGGTGTTGAGCACTTTTCTTGAACGGAAACTCGATCGCTATGCCGAACGCCGCAGCCACCCAGATGACCCCGTCGCCAGCGGACTCTCGCCGTACCTGCACTTCGGACATATTTCCGCCCATCATGTGTTCTGCGATACGATGTCCCTCGTGGCCTGGTCGCCAGACCAAATAGCAGACAAGGCCTCGGGAAGCGCCGGCGGCTGGTGGGGCACCGATGCGTCCGCCGAATCGTTTCTCGACGAACTGATCACCTGGCGCGAGCTGGGCTATAACCTCTGCTGGCAACGAGACGATTACGATCAATACGAATCGTTGCCGGATTGGGCACAACGCACTCTAGCCAAGCATACCAACGATCGACGCGAGTACGTTTACGAGCTGGCTGATTTCGAGCAGGCACGAACCCATGATCCACTCTGGAATGCGGCCCAACGTGAGCTAGTCCGTGAAGGGCGCATCCATAACTATCTACGGATGCTATGGGGCAAGAAAATCCTCGAATGGACCGATCGCCCGGAAACGGCCCTCGATATCATGATCGAACTGAATAACAAGTACGCCCTCGATGGGCGCAACCCCAACTCTTACAGCGGTATCTTCTGGGTACTAGGCAGGTACGATCGCCCCTGGGCTCCGGAACGGCCGATCTTTGGACAGATCCGGTACATGAGCAGTCAGAACACGGCTCGCAAAGTTCGCCTGCGTGAGTACCTAGCCGAATACGCGGATCGACCCGCTTCCGCCAGCAGCACACGGAGCAAAACCCGACCACTATTCGGTCGCGATGCGTGATCCAAGACACGAGTCATTCAATGGCTGCCATTGCCTTGCATGAGGGCGGCACGGGCGGCTTCCAATTCCTGGCGTTTGGCCGCGTCGATCTTGGGAAACGACAGATCGAGCGACGCGAGTTGGTCGATGATCGCCGCCGCGACAACAATGCGAGTGAACCACTTGTTGTCGGCGGGTACTACATACCACGGCGCGTGCTTGGCGGCTGTCGCTCGAATCGCCTCCTCGTAAGCGTGCATGTAGTCATCCCAATGGGCACGCTCCGCCACATCGGCTTGAGAAAATTTCCAGTTTTTTTCTGGTTTGTCTAATCGCTCCAGAAATCGCTTACGCTGTTCTTTCTTAGAAACGTTCAGAAAGAATTTGAGAACGATCGTGCCATTGCGAGTCAGGTAGCGTTCAAAATTTCCGATGTCCTCATATCGCTCTTCCCAAATACGTTTGGTGACCAAAGTGGCGGGTAACTTCTGCCGTTGCAGGATCTCTTGGTGGACACGCACGACCAGCACCTCTTCATAGTAGGAGCGATTGAAGACGCCAATGCGGCCCCGTTCCGGAAGATGGCGGACACAGCGCCACATAAAGTCATGGTCAAGGTCCTCGGCCGATGGCGTCTTGAATGACGTGACCTGGCACCCCTGTGGATTGATTCCTGACATGACATGTTTGATGGCCCCATCCTTTCCGGCGGCGTCCATGGCCTGAAAGATCAATAAGACGGACCAGCGGTCTTGGGCGTAGAGCACCTCCTGCAACTGACTCAGGGCATCCACTCCCATTTGCAGGGCCTCCTTGGCCCGCGGCTTATCTTCGTCCTTAAACCCCGCCGTATCGTTGGGATCAACATCTCGCAGGCGAAATTTTTTTCCATCGGTAATGCGGTAGGGTGCGGAAAACTTGCGAGCAACCTCCACGATTTCTTTTTGTTCCATTGAAGTCTCTCCAGCCTTGAACGAAAACGACCTCGCCCGCGTTGCTGATTGCAACTTGCCGGCCCCACATGGTACCATCATAGCCACTGTCCATGCCTTGACTCGGGGAGATCGCGTGTTTTTCGCCAAGCCGCCGCGGACGGGGGGGGATTGGCTTGGTGCTCATCATGTCGCACGAGAACCAGTGGCTGCCGGCAACCGAGTGGCCCGCCATCCACGATGCCGATATCCACTTGTGGTTCGTTGACACGGCCGAACACACAGCGCAAGCGACCTCGTTGCGAGCCTTGCTGAATGCGGACGAACGAGTTCGCGCCGATCGATTTTACTTTGCGGTGGATCGCATCCGTTTCACCATCGGCCGAGCTCTACTGCGCAGCGTTTTGGCACGCTACCTGGCGATCGACCCGGCCGAGATTGGCCTCGCGTACGGCGCGCGTGGCAAGCCGGAGCTGGCCGAACCGACGGCCGCTTCGGGAATTCGGTTCAATCTCTCGCACGCCGGCCCCCTATTCCTGGTTGCGGTCGGACTCGGCCGTCACCTGGGTGTCGACATTGAGCTCCTCAGCCCCCGCGAACGCATGCACCAGTTGGCCGAGAAAATTTTTTCCCCCGCGGAAGTGGGGCGGTTTCGTCAATTGGCGCCTACCGAGCAACTGGCCGTGTTTTATCGCGGTTGGACTCAGCGGGAAGCCCTCTTGAAGGCACGCGGGGACGGCCTGGGGGGGCCTTTCACCCAGATCGAATGCCACGATGTCCCCGGGACGGACCTCGTACATTTCACAATCCGGGACCAACCCGAGGAAAGCCAGCGGTGGAGCTTAATGACCTTTTCGCCGCGGCCGGATTGCGTCGCGTCGTTGGCCTTCGATGGGAAGCCTGGGTTGATATGTAAATGGCGGGGTATTGACACGCCAAAACAGCACGTCGAAGATCAAGGGAGCTCATGGAGCCCCTGAACACGTTTCCCCACTTGGAAAGGACCGCGCGGCGATGATTCTCGGAAAACTTTGGCGTTCCGTCGTGGCGCAGATCAATAAACTGGCCAACTTCTTCTGGACCTCGGATCCCATCGCGCAGATGCAATACGAGTACGACCGGGCCGTGGATCAGCTCAAGGAAGGCCGCGAAGGACTCGAACAGTACCAAGCCCTCGTCCAGCGAGTGGGTCGGCAGGTCGCGGCGGACAAATCGCACGTCACCAACCTGGAGGGGAAGATCAAGGCCTACCTGTTGGCCAACGATCGTGAAACGGCCGCCCGCTTCGCGCTCGAACTGCAGAAGGCCAAACAGCAACTGACGGAGAACGAGAGCCAGCTCAAGCTGCATGAAGAGGCCTACAACAACAACGTGTCAAAAATCAAGCACGCCGCCAATAAGCTGAACGAAGTCAAGAATAAGATTGCCAAGTACGACGCCGATTTGAAGATGAGTCGTGCCGAGGCGGAGTTGGCCAAGTTGGCCACCAGCTTCAACTTCGATGTCACCACCGACTTTGGGCAAATCGAGTCGGTGATTCAAGACAAGATTGGCCTGAATCGGGCCAAGGCCAAAGTGGCTGCGGATCTGTCGAGTGAAGGAATCGTGGACATCCAGCGGGAACAGGCCGCCGAGAAGGCCGTTGCCGACCAGGCCTTGAAGGAATTCGAATTGCAGATGGGCTTGGTGGCACCGGAGACCGCGCCGGTGGCTGAATCGGCCAAGGAACTCGGCCCAGCGGCGAAAGCCACCGAAACGCAGAGGTAGCGACGATTTGAA
>SXHS01000265.1 GCA_005773145.1 Planctomycetaceae bacterium
ATAAGAGTACCACCAAAATCGCCACGACCATGGCCGAGATCGTCAGTGCTTTCGCCATGTAGTTATTCCGTGGTAACGATCGGGGTAAACCACCAGCCGGACGGGATCCTAGGGCTGGCGTACGGCGGCCGTTTCGACCCAGCGAAACGGATAGGAACTTTTAGTATAATTCAAAAAGGCCCCGTGTCAGCACGAGAGGCCCCCTGGGCCGCGGTTTCTTCGGGCTAGGAGCCCTGGTCGGTTGCTGCTGACCGGAATTTTCGTTAGTCAGCCCACACCGGGATCGCGTGGCGGGGAGCACATTTTATGGTTTTGGACGGCCGTGGTGAATCCCAGACCCCAGAGGTGTCGCGGTGGGACGAGTTTCGTAGCCACATGCCGATCGCATCCAAGTGGGCCTACCTGGACCATGCCGCCGTCAGCCCACTCCCCCACCCGACGTGCCTAGTCATCCAGGATTGGCTACGGCAGGCGGCCGAAGAGGCTGGAACCGTTTGGAGCCACTGGGTGACCCAGGTCGAGCGGACGCGGGAGGCCGTCGCCACGGTCTTGAACGCGGATGTGGACGAGGTGGCCTTGGTGGCCAACACAACATCGGGGATCCACCTGGTTGCCGAGGGCTTCCCCTGGCAAAGCGGGGACAACGTGGTCACGCTGGCCGACGAGTTTCCGAGCAATCTGTATCCCTGGATGCAGCTCGCGGAACGCGGAGTGGAAACTCGCCGCGTGTCCGTTGCCTCCCCAGGTTCTGTTTTGGACGAGATTCAGCAGGCCTGCGATGCGCGGACTCGACTGGTTGCCATAAGTTGGGTCAATTTCCAAACGGGCTGGCGATTGGACCTAGACAGCTTGGTCCAAATGGCCCATGGCCAAGGCATCTTGGTCTTTGTGGATGCCATTCAGGGGCTGGGGCTGTTCCCCGTCGACGTGCAAAAGACGCCTGTGGATTTCTTGGCGGCGGATGGTCATAAATGGCTGCTCGGTCCGGAGGGGGCCGGCGTTTTCTACATGCGTCGCGAGCACTTGGACCGATTGCGGCCGGTCGGGATTGGCTGGAACAGCGTGGTGCATCGCTATGACTTCTCGCAAATTGCCTTGCACCTGCGCCCAGCGGCCTCTCGCTACGAGGGGGGATCCCTGAATATGGCTGGTTTCCTGGCCTTGGGGACTAGTGTGCGCTTGCTGCAGGCATTCGGCCTTACCCACCGGGTTTCGCCACTGGCCGAGCAAGTGCTGCAAATCAATCGTCAGTGCCAAGATGCATTGCGACGCCAAGGGGCAATCGTTTTGGAGCGCCCACAGACACATGCCTCGGGCATCCTGCTGTTTCAGCTGCCGGGGCATGATCCGCAGGCCATCCGGCACCGTTGCTGGAAAGCGGGGGTAGTCGTCAATTGTCGAGGCGGTGCCGTCCGGATCAGCCCACATGCTTACGTCAATCAGGGAGATCTGGACCGTTTGTTCGCGGCCGTCGGCGCGGCCTAGTGGATCCGCCGCTGTCGACAGGCGGGACTTGGGTCGTGCGCCGGCTGGATTTCCGAGTATATTGGAGCCACGGTCGCGGCCGGCCGTTTGGGCTGGTGCGGACCATTCGCCTGGTCCAACCCCTATTTCCATGCACTGATTACCATGGAGACGAGTTTTGATGAGCCGATCAGCTGAGATTCCACCCCGTAAGCCCCGGATCGCGGTGTACACGGGGTCATTCGACCCAATTACGCTCGGGCATCTGAATGTGATTGAGCGAGCCAGTCGACTGGTCGATACGCTCGTGGTTGGCATCGGGATCAACGTCGAAAAGCCGGCCCTCTTTTCCCCCGAGGAGCGTGTCGCCATGGTTCAAGCCACGGTAGCACCGCTTGCCAACGTGGAAGTGCATAGCTTCGCAGGATTGGCAGTGGCCTTCGTTCGCGACTGCGGCGCGCATGTGATGATTCGAGGAGTTCGTCCACTGACCGACATCGCTGCTGAATTCACCATGATGCTGGCCAACCGGGAACTCGATCCGGGGATCGAGACGGTATTTCTTATGGCCGACCAGCAATTCGCGCATGTCTCAAGCACGCTGATTAAGCAAATCACACCGATCGCGAACGACGGCATGCTCGCCCGTTTTCTGCCGGCGACCGTCATCGGACCGCTGCGGCGCAAGATGTCATCCGCCTAAGTTGGGGGTTTGCCGATTGGCAGCCCCGTTATTGTTCGCCGGGTCTTCCAAACCCAAGCACGGCGTTGCCAGCCGGGGGGGCGCCGAGGGCCAGGATGACGCGGGCGACGGCGCGCGTCACGCGATCCCGTCCAACCTTAGTTGCTCTTGGGGTTCTCGCCGTAGTTCCCCTTGCGCAGATGTTGCTGCAGATAGGTGGCGCGTTCGATGTTTCGGTCGGCCGTGTCCAGCTCGGCGCCGCGGATCTTTTGCAGGTGCGCCGGCTGCGTCTGAATGAAGAGTTGATTGAGGGTGAAGATCTCCAGGTTTTCGATCAGTCCTAGATTGACCCCCATGCGCACACTGGAAAGCAGATGCATGGTTTCTTCGCTGCTAATGGTCTGTGCGGTACAGAGAATACCGTAGGCGCGGCTGACCCGATCATGCAGGTCCTTGGGACTCTCGCGCATTAAGAACTCACGTGCCCGCCGCTCGTAGGCAATGAGCAGCGGAACCATTTCTTTGACCTGCTGGATGAGATTCGCCTCGGTGCGTCCCAGCGTGACTTGGTTGCTGATTTGGTAAAAATCTCCCATGGCCTGCGAGCCTTCGCCGTACAAGCCCCTTACGGCTAGGCTGATTTTTTGCAGACTACGAAAGACTTTATCGATTTGTCTGGTGATGACGAGGGCCGGCAGGTGCAGCATCACGCTGACCCGCATACCGGTCCCCACATTGGTTGGGCAAGCCGTCAGGTATCCCAGCTGTTCATGGAAGGCGTAGGTCACTTGGGACTCGATGATATCGTCGATGCGATTGATCTGATCCCAGGCGGCTTCCAAGTCGAGGCCACTTTTCATGAGCTGGATCCGCAGATGGTCCTCCTCATTGACCATCACGCTGAACTCCTCATGTGCGTCGATGGCCACGGAACGAGCCCCTTGCGCATCGGCGTGCTCACGACTGATCAGCTGCCGCTCGACCAAGAACTGGCGATCGACCGATTTTAGTCGAGCAACGTTCAAGTACAAAGCGTCGCGCAGCTCGCTGACACTCTCCAGCTTTTCGACGAGCGTACGTTCGATATTCGCCCGATCTTGCTCCGTGCAACGCCGGATGAAGGGGAAATCCGCCAGGTTACGGGCGAGCCGTATGCGACTGCTGATCACGATGTCCGACTCAGGGCCGGATCCGCGCAGCCATTCGCCACATTGTCCCATGAGTTTGCTGAGGTCCACGTCGTTCTTCATAGTGTACGGGTTTTTATGGTGTCCGGGTGTTGTAGTGTCAGGGTTTGCGGCCCGATCTCTTGTTCTTTTTCTTGGGGGACCCTTCCCCTTCCTCTACGACTTCCGCGGCTGCTCCCGCATCGTGACGATGCGAATCTTCCAGTTGCCGGATCTCGTCACGCAACTCCGACGCCCGTTCGTACTGTTCTTTTTCCACGGCCTCCTTCATCGCGCGGCGCAGTCGGATCAACTCCATGCGTGTCTCGCTCCCTGTGGGGGCTCGTCGCGGCCGTTTGCCGACATGTGCCGTCTCGCTGTGGATCGTGACCAACAACGGTTCCAGTTCCTCAGCAAAGAAATAATAGTCATGCGGGCAGCCCAGTCTTCCTTGACTGCGAAATTCATAGAAGGTGATTCCGCAGACCGGGCAGGCCCGTTGGTCGAGCCGGGCCAATTCTTCGGCCGTCTGGCCGACCTTCATGTGCTGGGTCAGAGCGCTGGCCAGCGATACTCCACCGGGTTCCTCGCCGCCATCGGCCTGGGTCAGATACTGGCGCGCATGCTCTTCGCATAAATGCAGTTCTTGAGGGTGGCCCCCCGTCAGCTCGGTGATGTGGAAGGTCGCCGGCTTCTCGCAATGTTGACACTTCATGGGAAACGTACCTGCTCACGACCTGCGGTGATTCGATCCCGCGATCGGGTTCGTCTGAAAACGCGAGACGCTCGAGAATGCCGCACGGGAACCCCCGTTGGGATTCTAGCAACCCCCGGGTGCCTGTCAAGGCAGAACGGTTGTACGCCTTGCCTGCTCACACACTCGATAGTAGCGCCTCGGGCCTCTGTTGGTCGCTTCTCTCCGCTTGATACGGATAAACCGTCACTCCGTCGGTATCTGGAATCAATTCTTGGACTTTTTGCTGCGGATACTCTAATATGGGGCGAGAGGGCCCGTCGATAGCCAAAGCGATGGTCGCTCGGTGAGCACTACTCTCGCCACAAGTAGTTTGACGAGGTGGCCCGCATGATTCACGGTCCAGTCGGCACGCTGTTCGTGTTGGTGCACGGTATCGTCACCTGTGGACTCTTGTTGGTTGTGGAACCGCCGCGAGTGGCGGCGCAAGATACGACCTCGCGATTTCCCGGCGGCGGATCGACGAATGTTCAGAGGCGTGGCGGACTCTATTTTGGCGACGTGAGCGGTATCTACTTTGGTGACGTCCGCATGACAAGCCCGCGTGGCTCCGCGGGGTCCAGCGGCAGAACTGGAGCAACCGGCGCGTTTGGTGGCGTCGGTGGGTTTGGTGGCGGATTGTTATCGGGCGGCGGGCAGGATTTGTTGGCCGCCGCTACCGTCAATAGCCTGTTGAATGGAAATACTGGGATCAACGGACCGGGCTTCAATCGGTCTGGGGGCTACCTGGGCGACTCCTTGGGGTTCCGATCGGGCTTCCCGGGCCGAACCGATCGTCGACGCCGCGATGCTGGCTGGCAGCAATCGCCGATTCGATATGACACGCGGTTTCGCATCGGGTTCGCTGCGCCATCCGTGGGCGCCGAGCAATTGCAGACGAATCTGCAGCAAACGTTACGACGGGCCAGTTTGGGCGCAGCGGCGAGCCAAGTCACAGTCCGCGTGGAGCTATTGGCCCCGCAGCAGGGTTCGGCCACAGTCGCCGTGTTGCAGGGGACGGTCGCCACGGATGACGATCGATCGGTGATTGAACATTTGGTGCGGATGCAGCCGGGAGTGGCCCAGGTGCAGAATCGCCTGGAGTTATCGGAAGCGGAAGTCCGCTAGTTGGTAAGGCGATCGATTGCGTCTGCTGCCCCATGATGGGGTGTGCGGATGTCGGCACGCTCGCTAACGCGGCCGCTGGAGAAGTTGGCGTGGGCGCGGCTGATGTCTGCAACCAGCGGTGCATAGACGGTGGCACTGCGATGGTCGTCGTCTGAATCTGCCAGTCATCCTTTTCCGCAAGGTGGCTCGCATTCGCTATGACGCTCCCGTCGGATGGAGGCATCTCGCCATTCGGTGTCAGCGGCGTGCCGGTGGTGGCGGTGGCCACGTCAAATGAAGTCCGCGAGATCGGATGGTGCGTGGTCGAGGAATGCTCGGCCAAAGCGGTTTCGCCAGACAGCATTTGCCGAGCCTCCTCGGCAACCACGACGCTGCCCTGTTGCGGACGGAAGGTGGGCACAAGTGTCACCTGCTGCGGCGGACCTCCGATCGCATCCCAAGGAAGCCAGACACTGTAGGACGGCCCCGCAACTCCTTCGCTGTAGTGGCCAACCAGTTGTTCGGGCGAGAACACGTAACGTCGATCTGGACGACTGCGGGTCCCAGTCGGCGACTTCGTCTCGTCGTAGGCATAGATCACCAGCTGGCCCTCGACCTTGGTCGGCTGATTCTCGCGATCATAGAAATAGATGCGTCCGCCAAAACCGCGCGAGGCGGGACTGCCGGGTCGGTACGCCACGGTGTCCTTCCACGTACCCACCATCTTGACGACGTCCCCGTGGGGCGGCGATGTTTTTTTCTTGGGCCACGACAACACGGTCCGAGGTACATCTGGTATTCCTTGACAGCCGGCCAGCATCATCACGATCAACATGGTCGTGCAGGCCGATCGTCGCCGCAGCGCTCGAGAGTTCCGTCGGTTCATGGGAGTCGCCCCCCCATGAGGTTGGATGTGTTGGGTGCCGCGCCCGACGGAAGCGGGAGCGTCTCGGTGCCTGGTGCGGTCATGCCCTCGTAGGGAATTGCCGGAGAGGGTGCGCCATCGGGAAAGATGGTCGGAATATCTTCCGCACTCCAACCGCCGTTCCCGCCCCCCAACACGCTTGAATCGCCGTGCATAGCGACGACATCGGCCATGCACCAATGCATGCGTGCGGATTCCATTTCGCTGATCCGCGTCAGATCCTCGGGCGAGTGAATCACATGAGGCGTCATGATGATCAACAATTCGGAGTTGATTTCGGTCGTACTGTCATAGCGAAATAATCGGCCCAATCCAGGAATGTCGCTCAGCGTCGGAATTCGACGCGAGAGCTCCGATTTTTCTTTGGTCAAGAGCCCACTAAACACGGCCGTTTGGCCACTGGGGACGCTGATGACCGTTTCCGCGCGAGCGAGTTCGATCTTGGGAGATCGCACAACCGTACCGGAATTGTCGACGGCGATCGCCGTCCCCACGTTTTCCGGTCCCAGTCGCGATCGCGCGGCAGCCACCGTCAAAGTAACCGTGTCGTCCGGGCTGATATTGGGGAGCACGGTCAAGATCAGCCCCACGCTGGCAGGAGCCGTTATGATATTGACCAAGCCATTGACGGTCGTATTGGTGCCCGCAGGCAACAAGACATTAGAGCCGACTTGGGTGCGGGCCGGCTTGTTGTCATGGGTCATGATTTGCGGCCGACTCAGCACCTGTACCTTGCCTCGCTGCTCCAAGGCGCGAATCAGAATGTTGACCGACTCGCTACCGGCGGAGAGGACCATACCCCCAAATCCCAAACGTGAGTTGGTTCGTCCTACCCCGAGCCCGGTCAGCCCTTGCCCGGCCAAGTCCCCCGCAGTCACACTGGCTTGGTTAATGGTTCCACCCAGAATGGCCCCGCGGTCGAACAGCAAGGCATCTTGCAGTCCCAATTCGACTCCCAGCTCTTTCTCATTCGCGAAGGATACCTCGGCAATCAGAACTTGCACCATCACCATGGGGGGAATCGCGTCGATGTCCGATATGATCTGGACAATCTGATCATAGAAGCGGGGTGTGGCACTAATGATCAGGGTGTTGCTGAGCTCCTCGGAGACCACCACGACCTCGCGCTCGATTTGCTCGAATGGGCTTAGCGATGACTGTGGCGACTGTGTGAACTGTGCCAACTGTTGCTGCGTGCGCTGTTGCTCCGCCCGTAAGAAACTTTGGATCGCCTGGGCAACCTGCAGCGCGCGCGTGTATCGCAATCGGTACACAAGGTTTTTCCGCTGCCGAATGTCGACACCGTCCAAATTCATCACCAGCGCGTGTACCACGTTCAGTTCTTCGCTGGGACCGGAGACAATCAGGCTGTTAGTCCGCTGGTCGACCGTGAATCGCAAGGGAGTCGTGAGTCCCGACTCCAACTGTGGAAACACGGGCGTCGTTCGCTGGCGACGCGCATCGGACCGCTGTTGAAACAGTTCCTCAAGCAGATCGCGCAAGCCGGTGGCATCGCCATTCTGCAGCGTGAAGACCTTAATTTGCACCTCGGACGAGGGGAGTTGGTCCAAGCGATCGATCAGCGCGGCGATCAACCCCATCGCCTGTTCTGGTCCGGTCACAATCAAGGAATTCGTCGACGGGTTCGCCGAGATCCTCACATCACTCATGATGCCAGACTTCAGCAACATCTCCCCCTCGGGGCCGATCGTTCGAAACGTGAGTGTTGTTCCCCGGGCGCTGCTGTCGCTGGAAGACGACGCACTGGCGGCTGGCACGGGATCGACAGAGCCAATTTGGCCCGGCAGTGGTCCAGCAGGCTGCGTGCGTGCCGCTTGGCCGCGTAGGGCGGACTCCAATACCGGAGCGACATCTTCCGCGCGGGCGTTGCGCAAGGGGAAAATCTGCACTCGATCCACCACGTGACTCGTCTCGACATCCAGCATCAACAGCATGCGGCTGACATCGGCCAGATTTCGCGGGCTCGCTTGTACGATCAGCGAGTTGCTGCGAGCATCGCTGATGATCCGTACCTTGGTCGCCAAACTGCCGCGCCCGACGCCGGGACTACCTGCCGCGCCGCTGGCCGGCGATTCGGCGCCCGCCGGGGCTGCGGCCGCCGCCGCCTCTTCGAAGAAAGTCCGAATCAGCTTCTCCGCCGCTGCGGCTCCCATGTGCCGGAGCGGAAACAAATGCAATTGCGATTCCGGTGGCACGGGCTGGTCGAGCAGCTGAACCAGACGCAAGACAACCTTGACCGCCTCGGGGCGGCCAATCAGTAGCAAGGCATTGGGTTTCGCCAGCGGAGTGATCGTGACCTTGCCCTGACGTGGCGAATAGACGTCCTGATAGAGCTGTTGTAGCAACTGAGCCAGCGACGGGCTGTCCACATGGTTAAGCGGCAATAACTGAATGTCGGGCTCGGTTTCCTGGCTCAGCCGCTTGATCTCGTCGATCATGTCGCGCACACGCTGCACGTCTCTTTCATGCCCCTTGATGATGATCACATCCGAGCCTTCGACTTGTTCAATCTGCACCGGCCCGAGCAACCCGGTGTCTTCCTTGTCTTCCTTGTCTCCCGGCTGCGCCAATTCCTCGGGATCCAGCGCCGGCGACGCTGGC
>SXHS01000266.1 GCA_005773145.1 Planctomycetaceae bacterium
CCCACCCGCCTGAATGACTCCATCCTAATTGCAACCGCCAGAAAAATCGCCAATACCCTTTCGCGATTTTCCCCAGCCACCCCGCCAAACTGGCTCAGTCTCACACCGCCATTGACACTGAACCCAGCACCACATCTCATTCCAGAACGCTATGCCAACTATATGACCTCAGGGTTGACAATGAATGTGTTGGAGGCGGGCAATCAGCAAGATTGGAATTTGGCCGATTGAATTTACCGATCCCCCAAAGTATGGAGCCCAAGCATACAAATTCCGTTTCACGCGCGCAGCGTGCCCGCGTGACATCTTTTAAAAGCGACTCTTTTTTGCAAGGAGAGGATCCATGAGCAAGCGAACGATCTACGGCATCGGCGTAATGGGGTTCTTGTGCCTGTACGCCCACTCGGCGCGGGCAGTCGTTATTTTTGACGACGACTTTGAAACGGAAACGAACACCACCGATATCAATGCACCGAACTACTGGCATCCCCGGTTTGCAGGTCTCAATGTGGTTCCCGGCCTGACTGACACTGCAAGCGTATCTCCAACACACAGCATGCTAAACAACGACAATTTGTCCACGCCAAACGAGAATAACCAGTGGTTCGCTTATGTGCCGATGCAGTCGACGAAAACTTCCTACGAGGCCTGGATTCGACACGATAATGTGCAGGGAGCACCGTATACCGAGGACATCGCCATTTGGAACAGCAACACTCCTGGGTTCTATGCTGAGGCAGTCGTAGTGCGCAGAACAGGCGGGGGTAGCACATTTATGTACCGATCCGACGGGGCCAACTTCGTTGACACCGGCGTCGCCATCGAACTCGGCACGTGGTATCACATCCGGTTCGACATGGACCCTGCCACAAGTACGTTTGATTTGTATCTTGGAACGACCCCCGGCAACGTCGTTGCCTCGGGAGTCTCCTACCAAGGCTCAAACGTTGGCCGACTGTTTTTCTATTCTGATTCGGTGGATGCTCAGTATTACATCGATGATGTGAAAATCGAAAATAGTGCATTGGCAGGTGATCTGACTGGCGACGGCTTCGTGGGTCAGGACGACTTGAACATCATCCTAGGCGCCTGGGGACAAAACGTGGATCCGCCCGGCAATCCCATGACGGGTGATCCAAGTAACGACGGGTTCGTGGGTCAGGACGACCTGAATTTAGTGCTGGGTGATTGGGGCCAAGGCACTCCGCCAGCGGCACTTAGCGCGATCCCGGAACCTCATGCGTTCCTATTAGCGGTAATGGGCGTCACCGGCTGGTTGACTTTCCGTCGAGCCGAACGTCGGACACGGTGATGTAGCGGCAAGGAGGCACCTGGTGATCTGGTTGCTTCATGGTACTAACAAGGGAGGGTCATTTATGATCGGTACGCTGTGGTGAGTGGTGAGTCCAATTGGGCAGACCGAAATGTGGGAATAGATGTTGGAGGCTAATTTTTCACGCGAGCAGCGTGCCCGCGTGGCTTGTCTTGCTAGCGGTATGTTCCTTTTTGAAAGGGAGAAAGCTCATGAGAATGCTAACGATGCATGGTTGCTTTGTCTTGACGATGGGCCTATACGCCGTTTCGGCGCATGCAGCCATCATTTTTAACGACGACTTTGAAAGCGGGCTAAACACGACGGACATCAATCAGCCGAACTATTGGCATCCGCGGTTTGGCTCCAATGTTGTTCCCGGCTTGACTACCGACCAGAGCGTCTCTCCGACGCACAGCATGTTGAACAACAACAACCCTGGTGGGAACAACCAGTGGTTCGCCTACGTGCCTTTGCAGGCGACGCCGACGTTCTATGACTTATGGGTCAGGAACGACCACACCCAAACAGGGTTTCAGACGGAGGACGTTGTGATCTGGAACAAAGGTGGTACGGGATATTCGGAAGGGGTAGCACTGCGTAGGACGGCAGGCGAGCCCAACTTTCGATACCGGGCGAACGGGGCGAACTTTGTTGACACCGGCATTCCCTACAATACCGGCACTTGGTATCATATCGGATTCGACATGGACCCGACCACCAGTAAGTTCGACTTGTACATCAGTACCACCGAGGCGTTTGGCGCGCCGGTCGCCTCAGGGGTCAGCTACGTGGGGGGAGACGGCGTAGGACGGCTGTTTTTCTACTCCGATTCAGCCAAACCCCTCTACTATATCGACAACGTCAAGATTACTGCAATTCCAGAGCCTCAGAGCGTTGCTTTGTTGGCTTGTGCAGCCGGGCTGTTGCTGATGTCGCGCCATCGACGTGGCGGGGTATTGCGTTTGTAGCCGCCGAGGCACGCTGGCGAGGAACGGCAGCCTGTGCCGTTCCTCGCCATTATTTCGCAGTGCGGCAAAGCATTGGGGAGAGAGTTTTCCGACAACGCCGAGAGTCATGAACTATGAGGTAATCAACGTGCCGATGTGGTTCGAGGCGATTCAATCGCACATTTGCACGGTCAGCGCTCAGCTTGCGGAACCGCGGCCAGCAAACGAGCGAAGGAGAAGTCAAATATGACATGTGTCAAGAGTGGGTACGTCGTGTTGATAATGATTGGGGCGGTAGCGGGCTCATTCGCAGCCGCGCGGACGTTCGGGAAAGAGCCATCGCGTGCGAGCACGTTGAAAGTGAAAGTGCAGGGGCCGTTTGTCATTAGCGATCAACAGCGACACCCTGGGTGGGTGCATTTCCATGCGCACATGTGTCGGCTGCCCAGCGGCCGACTAATTCTGACCATTGGCAAAGAACGAGACATCATTGACCAGGAGCGGTTTCTGTTGACCAGCGACGACCACGGCCGGACGTGGGTGGATAGTGATACTGGCGTGTGGCCGACGGCCCGATTCCCCGGGTTCGGCTCCTCGCACTGGGCGTCGGTCAACCTGAACGACGGAACGATTTTGAATTACTTGAACATGGCCTTCACGACGGATGAGAACGGCGTGTATCAGGTTCCGATGTGGGTTTCTGAGGATGGGGGCATGACGTGGGGGCCGATGCAGGCCGCGAGTGTCGAAGTACCGGGCCTGCGTAACGCTGATTTTTATAACCCCTCGGAAGCGTGGCGGAAAAAGTATGGGGATTATATCAAGCATGGTTTCGTCAAACCGGAGCCGCCTGCTTCCATGCGGGAGCTATTCGACCGTTTCGGCACCGAGCGGGGATGGTTTTCCTGGGAGCAGATTGTCAAGCTCCCGGAGGGTCACCTGCTAGGTTTTCTTACAGTTAACTACGACGGCCGACTAAGCGACGTCATGGCCGTGGAATCGCAAGACCGGGGACAAACCTGGAAATATCTTTCGATGGTTGCCCGGTTCGATCCAAAGTATCTGGACCGGACGATCACCGAGGAACCAGACGGATTTTGCGAGCCGTCTGCCTTGCGGTTTCCCGACGGCGAACTGCTGGTGGTGATGCGGATGGGCAGCCTCCATCCTCTCTATGCTGTGCGCTCGCGCGACGATGGTCGGACGTGGACACAGCCGCAAGCGCTGCCCAGCCGCAGCGTGCAGCCGAAACTTGTGTTGCTGCAAAACGGCGTGTTGGCGCTGGGAACGGGACGGCCCCGTGAGTTGGTGACCTTCAGCCTGGACCGGGGGCACACCTGGCCCGAGACCGTCTATCTGCCGGATGACGGCGCGGAGGGCGCCCACTGCTCGGCCAACAGCTACACGTTGGAAGTGGAACCCAACAAGCTTCTGACCGTCTACTGCTGCTACAACCATGATGAAGAGGGCGCGGATGCCTGGTTAAAGTCGCACGGCCACGGCCGGGCGCTAGGTTGTTTTATTGAAGTCGAAAGGAAGTAACCCCGAATGCTTTGCCGATTGTCGAATCAGTATGCCCTGATGGGGCGCAGCACAGTGGTCGTGGCCTGTTTGCTGGTGATGCAATCGAGCCAGGCTGCGCTGAACGTCAAGCACTTCGGCGCCAAGGGGGATGGCGTCACCGACGACACCGCGGCGATTCGGGCGACCGTTGAAGCGGCCCAGAAAGCATACACGCTGGGTACGCATCAACAAGTGGATTCCCAGAAAGATCCTACCGGCGGCTGGCAGATCCCGACACGACCTGAGATCGTATTTCCCAGTGGTCGATATCTTGTCAGCGATGAAATCTACGTGGCTGGCGGCGTGATTCGGGGAGAGGGGGAAGCGCTCATCACTCAGTCTGACGCTGACAAGGACATCTTTACGTCACAAACTGCCTGGCGGATGACCATTTCGGGTCTGACCTTTGCCGGCGGACGAAATCAGCTTCAGTTGAGCAACCCCAACACAGACAGCGGTTTCGTGCTGATCGAGCAATGCCGCTTTTACGGCGCCGCCGGTGTCGCCATTATCATGGATAAGGGCAGTAATTCCACTCAGTTGAAGATCCGCGATTGTGTGTTTATCCAACCGGAGCAGGCGCTGGTCAGCTACACGGATGAAACGAATATGACGGACTGCTGGATCACTTCGAAGCCGGATATGGAGAATAAGGCGGTGATTGAGAATCGCGGCGGGCGAATGGTTCTTGAAAAGATCCTGGGCGTGCCGCTGGTGAAAGGCAACAGCCAGCGCTGGATCGACCATCATTATGGGTGGCTGACGTGCCGCGAGTTTCGCTTCGGAGGAGAGGGCGGCGGCTTTACTCCGGTGGTCAACTTCGCGAAGTTCTATTCCACCTCGGCCAGCGACGGCATTGGGCCAAGCATTCTGGTCGAGAATTGCGACGTCAGCGTTTTGCGCGATAACCGACGCCCCGCCGCCGTCTACTGTGAAGAGATACCCAACGGGATCGTGATTCGCGATTGCAGGATCAATTCTCCGGTCCCGGCACTGATGGTCAATCCAAAGATCGACTTAACCAGTTACTTTGGCGACGTTGAGCGGAGTATGCTCGGTTTCCGTGTTGAAGGCAACCGTGGCCTGCGCTCCAACGAATGGCCTTCAGCGCTGAGGGACCTTGCGATTCGACCGGCACGGCATCGGTCGATTGTAAACGTCGCACAATAAGGTGCGATCCAGCGGAAGTTAGGTTTTTACCGATAGGTTCTATTTCAACTTCGTTGCAAAGGAGCAGGTCTTTCCATGAACACTTCATCCTCTGACACAACATCCTCTGACACAACGGGTCGAACATGGACGCGACGGAATGTGCTGGGCTATGGAGCGGCTGCGGTGGCGACTGCCAATTTACATCATCTTTTTGCCGGGCCGTCTGCTTCCGCTGAGGAATCCTCGGGGGGCGTCGAAGTACAGCTTTCAGGGCTGACGGTCCGGCTGGCGAAGCCGCGTTGGGTGGTCGAACGGGATCATGAGTGGGACCACGGTCAATGTTTGTTTCCCGACTTGCTTCGGTTTTCAACTGGGGAGCTGATGCTCAACCACAGCCTCAATCGGGATTCGAACGAGAATGCCCATAATTCGCAGGCGGTTTACCTCTCGTTCGACGAAGGAAAAACCTTCAACTTTTCTTACGATGTGAACGGGTTTCATAACAGTGGCGGAGAACCGCGAGTTGCCCTCCCGGACGGGCGCATCGTGGGGACGTCGACCTTTCTGAAGCCGGAACCGCCGGACCAGGCTCGGCGGTTCGTGGCCCACCGCTGGACTTACGATCAAGGCGGCCGGCGCTATCAGGTTGAGCCGTGGAGCGTGGTCGTCGAAGGACTCCCACGAGACGTGCGCAAGTGGTCCAAGCCTAGCCGGACCTGGTGGTCGCACATCAACTGGTTCTCGGATATCGTCCCGTTGGACAATTCACAGACAGGCAAGGGCCGCTGGATCAGCACGATTTCGCTTCGGTTCGACGGAGACAAGCTGGAGAGCACCGTTGCGGTGGCCTCGGACGATGAAGGACGGCACTGGCAGTACCTGGCGACGATTGCCAACCAAGACTCGGTGCCCGATGCCGAGGAGGGATTCGACGAACCGTGCCTGTTGCAGTTGGCCGACGGCGATCTGATGTGTGTCAGCCGGGTGGGTGGCGCGGGTGCCCATCAGAAGCTGGCACGCACCTATAGTGCCGATGGCGGCCAGACATGGTCTGCCATCGATCGGCTGCCCGCATATGCCGTGGCACCGCAAATGGTGCGGACCAGCAGCGGTGTGCTGGCCCTATCGACCGGACGGCCGGGGCTGTTTTTGTGGCTAGCCGACGACCCTCGCGGGACCAACTGGCAGATGATCGATGTGATGGCCCATCACAACGCCGTGCTTCCGCCGGAGGAAACGATGCATGCGGGTTCAACGACTGCGTATACCGCCTTAGTGCTGATGCCGGACGATCGGATTATGCTGGTCTACGATCGCAGGCCCGTCGACCAGAATTCCGTACCGGCGGGCTCGTTGTTAAGCAATCGGGACTACATGTTGGAAATAGAAATTCGGCGGACGTAGCAACGGGGTAAACAATGTTCGATGAAACATTCCATGCGTTCGACCGAAAGCTGTCGTTGCGTTGGCAGCGCGCGGGCAATATTGACCGGCTGCTGGTGGCCCACGTCACCGATTCGCACGTATTGAGCGGTGCCGAACGATGCGTTGGGGTGGTCGAGGACTTTCCATCTCCCACCTGGGGGCGAGATCGGCTAGCTGATGTGGTGCGCGAGCTTCGGTCGTTCCAAAAAACGCCTGACTTGCTGGTGCTCGGCGGCGACATGACGCAGACCGGGCATGCGGCGGAATGGGACATGGTGTTTGAGACCCTCGCGCCCGTGAAAGTTCCAGTGCTGGTGACTTTGGGCAATCAAGAGCACCGCAACAACGTGGTAGGCAGCACGGCCTTTGAAAGTTCCATTGCATCGTTGCACGCTCGCGGCTTTAAGGATGGACAGGTAAAAGATCGGTGGGCGTTTAGCGAAAAGATCGGTGGATATCGGTTCGTGGGGTTGGACAGCCTGCACTGCGGCACCTTGGGCGCGGGGCAACACGAGTTCTTGCGCAGCGAGCTTGCAAACGGGGACGCGACGATTTTGGTGGTTCACCGCCCGACGGTTTGTACCGGACATTTCGTGGACGAACGGCGGCTGATCGATCCGACGTTTGAGACGATTCTGCGAGATTACCCGAATGTCGCGGCGGTGGTTTGCGGGCATGCGCATCGGCATTGCACACAACGACAGGAGGGCCGGCTGCACCTGGTCACGCCGGCGGTCAACTTCGGCAATCACGATCGCACCGGATATCGCCTGTTTTGCCTGGCCAACGGCAAAGTGTCTTGGAGTACAACACGCTTCCCTGCCGGTCTATCATGTCACAGTTTTCGCGGGTCAGCGGTCGAACAGGCTGGTGGCGCACTGTGGGAGGAATTCCCATGACACAACGCGTGCCGATCCTGGTCTATCACCATGTGTATCCTGATGATGAAGCCGCTCGTGCCGGGGCAGCGGCCGGCATTATCGGTGTGACCGAATTCGATCGTCAAATGCAGTACCTCCTCTGTCGGGAGTGGACTGTCGTGACGACTTCCAGGGTTATCGATTGGTTGCGCAGGAAGGGCGAATTGCCACAACGCGCGTGCGTGTTGCACTTCGACAATGGCTGGCTCGACACGTACACGGTGGTGGAGCCGCGGCTGCGCGAGCTCGGCATTAGCGCGACGTCTTTTCCAATCACCAGCGGTGTCGTGGCGGCATCCGGCGGCACAGGGCTTTGCGTCCGCACGCTCACCGAGGGCAGCATCGAAAAACCGTTTATGACTTGGCAACTATTACGGCAGCTTGCGGAAGCAGGTTGGGAAATCGGAGCTCACACGCACACGCACTGCAAGGTTGCCGACCAACACGACCGTGAAGGCGACGCTGGGGTGCTTCGTGAGGTGGAACAATCGGATCAGCTCTTTCGAGAGCACCTTGGCTTTGTGCCGGAGCATTTCGCCTATCCCAGCGGCTCACGGAGTGATCGCACCGATGCGGTGCTGCGCGAGCGGTATCAATCGTTGAGATTGTGGCGATGGGACTGGCCTATCCAATGGTTTTTCACGGACCGCGCGACTTCGCGATGGGCCATTGCGTGTCAAAACATCGACAGCCGAGTTGGCTTTGAACAGTTTGAGCGAATTTTTCACGAATCGGCCAATTTGAGCTAGGCAATATGCAACTGCGACTCGAAGAAACGTCCGTCATTTATCGTAATCCGCTGCCGGGGCATCAGGCCGTTGCTGCCACGCATCCGTTTGTTTGTCCGCTTGGCCGTGACGAGCTGCTGGCCAGCTATAAGGTCGGTTCGGCGCAATATGCTCGCGACAACATGGTTCACTTGTCGCGGTCGCTCGATGGCGGACTGACGTGGCAGCATCAGGGGGCGTTTCGTGATCGAGCCAAGGATGCACGGCCGTATCAGTATAGCAGCGGCCAATTGACGTTGCTGCGAGCCGGCACGCTGCTAATGAACAACTGGCGATGCGATCGGTCCAATCCCAACACGCTTTACACCTGCCCCAAGACGGGCGGGAGCTTGCCGCTGGAGTTGGCGGTGTACCGGTCGCACGACGGCGGGCGGACATGGTCGGAGCCAATCGTGGGCTTGACCCCGGATCCCGAGCCCGGCTGGATCCATGCCTGGGGTGGGCCGGTGATTGAGTTGGACGACGGCCGCTGGATGCAGCTTGCAGAACCGTGGTTGGCGTACGGCAGCACACGTCCAGTGGATGTGTATACTTACGCCCTGTTTTCCAGCGATGAGGGCCGCACGTGGGGCGAAAAAACCATAATCGCCAATGGCCTAACGCAGGACCGCGGCTACTCGCACGGGCACATCGTTCGACGGCAGGACGGACGATTCACGGCAGTGTATTGGACAATGAACGCTGCGATGAGCAAGTTTCATGGCCTGGCCATGAACGCCTCGCTGGACTCCACCGGCAAGAAGTGGACTGGGCCGCAGATGCTCAATATTCCTGGCCAGTCCTCCTATCCGGTGATCTTGGATGAGCGGCGGATGGCGGTGATCTATTCGGAGCGCGATAGCAAACGGCCAGGGATCAGAGTGGTGCTTTCCGACGATGGCGGCCGGACGTGGGGCGTGGACGAACAAGTGACCGTTTGGGATGCCTACGGCCGGGAGTCGTTGGGTGTGCCGCCCACAGATACGTATCCAGGCAGCCACGATGTGATCGCCTACGGCGCCCCGCATTTGGCCCGCGTGGACGAGCAAACGCTAATCGCCAGTTGGTGGTGTACGCAATCGGCCGATACCCACGTGCGCTTTGCGCGATTGCGAGTTGAAGGTTGAGGAGCCCGTAAACCGCATCGCAACAGGCTTACGGGAGGTAACAGAGGAAACAGAGAATACCGAGAAGATCTGTTCGAGATTTCTTGAAACGCAAGTTTTTTACTGGTTTGCAATGCAGAGGGTTGAAAAATGCAGAGGGTTGAAAGTGGTCAACTCGCTCCGCGAGTTGGAGTTGCACTCGGCGGAGCGAGTGCACCACACTCGCCAATTGAAATCGTTGCCGAGGGGGTGATTTGGAAAAATCCCTACCCCGGCTCGCAGGCTCGCGTAGCCCTGAAGGGTTCGAGTGTCAATCTGGGCGGCGGTGTGGTGTTGCACGCGATGCAAGTCGGGCAGGCGCGAACGAGTTGCGATTCTCGCTGCGTTTTGACTCGCAGCGATGACAGTGGCCGCACGTGGAGCGAACCTTGGCCGGTGGTGATCGAAGACGATTCGCATTTTCAGACGACAGGGGCGATGCTAGCGTGGCAGGCGGACCGTTCGCTGTTGGGCGTCATCGTGAGCAACACCTACGTCTCGCCGGAGGATGCACGATGGCAAAAGGCCAATGGTGGATGGATCGATCATCGCGCAGTGCTGGCTACTTCGATCGATGAGGGCCGCAGTTGGAAACTGCTTCATGCCATTGACGCGCCGGCGATCGAAGGTGGATTTTTCGCCATGTCTTCCCCGCCGCTGAGCAGCAACGACGGGACCTTGATGATTGTCATTGAACCGATGTTTCGCGGCAGCATGGACGGATGGAACCACGAGGCCTCGGTGATGTTCAGCCGCGATGAGGGACGCACGTGGCCGACCAAAGCGGTGATCGCCAAAGACCCGTCGCGACGGATTTTCTATTTCGATCCGAAAATAACCCGGCTGGCGTCTGGCCGGTGGCTGGGTATGTTATGGACGCACGACACGCGGTCGGACCAGTCGTCGCAAGCCACTTTATCGACTTCGGCCGACGGACTGGCGTGGTCGGCTGTGCAATCGACGCCACTGTGGGGATTTTTGACGGTACCCGTCGGTCTGCCGGACGGCCGCGTGCTGGCGATTTACAACCATCGTCGCGCGCCGCAGGGCATTCGCTGCTGCATCAGTGAGGACGAGGGACACTCGTGGAACCTCGAGCACGAGACGGTGCTGTGGGATCAGGCGGCACGTCGCGTGACTGGCGAACTGGCAGCAGTGAGCCAGCCGCGCCGCTGGGAGGGCAGTGCGCTGGAAGAGATGTTCGCCACGTTCGATTTCGGCGTTCCTCACGCGATGGTGCTGGACGACGGCGCTGTGCTGGTAACCTACTATGCCACTGGGCTCGATCATATCATGCATCAGCGCTACGTGCGATTGAAAGTACATTAAGTGGCTATCCGCAAAGGCAACCTTCCTGTGTAGGAGAAGAATCCTTTCTCCGAATTTGAGCAATTTGATACACGGTCGGCGAAGGGATTCGCCTCCTACAGATGAAGCGTGAACCGCGGTTTGGCGAGAAAGAGCCACATGACCATTTTATCAGACGAAATGCGACAGCGACTCGCGAGTGGCGAAATCCTTTTGGGCTTGTGCAGCCAATATCCCAGTGCCGCGGTGGTGGAGTCGATGTGTCCTGGCTGGGATTTTGTCTGGATCGACATGCAGCACGGCCAGCACGACTATGCCTCGGCACTGGAAGCGGTGCGCACGACGCAGGCGCTGGGGCTGGCGTCGATGTTGCGAGTTGATACACACGATTCGCTCCTGTTGGGCAAATATACCGACACCGGTACAACGGCAATCCTCATCCCAATGGTGAACAGCTCCGAACAGGCGAAGGAAATGGTCGTAGCACTGCGTTATCCGCCCAGCGGCGAGCGTTCGTTCGCCTCGCGGCGGCTGGTGGACCTAGTGGGCACGGACCATCACTTGAAAACTGCACCGTTGTTGGTCGTGCAAATTGAAACTCCACAGGCGCTTCAGTCGGCTGAGGCAATCGCCGCCGTCGATGGCGTGGATGCGCTGTTCTTTGGACCGGACGATTTTCGTTTGGCTTCCGGCATCGCCTACGATGTTGGCCTGACCGAACATCTCGACCTTGCCAGGGCCGCCGAGCGAACAGCCGCCGCGGCCGTCCGAGCGGGAAAACATGCGGTAATACCCGCGCCGACGCCGGCATTGCTCAAGCAGGCAATTGCGTGGGGCTATCGCCTGATGATCGGTGGTACCGATGCCGGATTCGTCCGCATCTCGGCCAGGACACGGCTGGCGGAACTGGACGCGGTTCGCCGCGACGCACCCCAGCACTCAACAGGGCAAGCCCCCGGTGGAGGGTATGGCTGATGCCCAACGCTAGCTTGCACGTCATTGAAGTTCGCGGCAACAGCCGCCAGCGCGGGATTCAGCATGGCCGGCAACTACGTACGGCGATCGATCGCGCCGTTTCGTTCTATGAGGAGTTTTTCCGACAGCATCTAGATATGACGCCGCGCGAAATGCAGCAGCGTGCGGCCCGTTATATCGATCCCACCGCAGCCCTGAGTCCCCATCTTGCCGACGAGTTCGAGGGCATTGCCGAAGGGTCGCAGCACCCACTCGAAACCATTTACGCCCTGACGGCACGTTACGAAATCACGTTCGAGAGAATTAAGCTGGGCGAGTGCTCCAACGTGTTCGTCGGTTCGGATTGGTCGGCCGATGGTGGAACGTTACTCGGCATGAACTGGGAGTGGCGGCCGGAGGTGATGGACTTCCGCGCGGTCATAACCAGCCGCTGCGATGATGGTCCGGATCACATCGTGGTCACCGAGTGCGGATCGCCCGGCAAGTACGGCCTTAATGAAGCCGGTATCGCCGCGATTGAAACTGGACTGGGCTGTTCTCGGCCGCATGGCATGGGACGGCAGCTCTTCGCCAATGTCATTCGTCATACGCTGGCACAGGCGAGTTTGGGCGATGCAGTGGCAGTTGTGCGGCGGCATCCGCCAGAGGCCACGGTCAGCTTCATGTTGGCCGACGCGACTGGCAATGGCGTCAATGTTGAATGCACCCCCGACGGACTGCACGAACAAACGCTGGGCGGCGGCGATTTGGCTTGGCACACGAATCACTGCCGACTGACTACAGAGCCATGCGATTTCGCCGATAGCTTTGCCCGCGGCCGGCGATGGGAACAGTTGTTGGCCGACGTCGCCCCGGCATCGGTGGACGCCCAGCGAGTGGGAGCATGGTTAGCGGATCGGGCCGGCGGAGCGGATGCGATCTGCAAGCTGCCCAATCCCGCGTCGGCGAACAGTGCGACGTACTTGCAAACGCTGTGCTCGATTGTTTTGGCGCCGCGGGCGCGCGCGACCTGGGTCAGCGACGGTCCGTCGTGCAATTTTCCGTATCGGAGTTTCGCTCTGGCGGACCAAGAGGCGCCGGTATGACGCATTCGTCGGCAGCACAACGCGGAGCGGATTGGCTGGTGAGCCTTACCAACGACGACGGCTCGATCCACGGCGGCAGCAGCATTAACGAGTACTACAAGACCGTATTCGGGCTGTGCTGCGCAGGCAGGAACGCCGAGGCGGATTGCATGCTGAGCTTCATCGACCGCCGCTTTCTACGCGCCAACGGCGATCTCGACGGCACGGGATGCGGATGGTTCCACCTGTTTCCAATCTATCCGCACGCCTGGGTGCTGATGGCGGCCCTGATGCGCGGGCGGCTGGAAATGGTCCATCGTTTGGCCGAGTTCCTCGAAACCTTCCAAGACGAAACGACCGGCGGCCTCTATACGACGCCGGGCGAGCGACAACGTCAAGGTCAGCAGGACATGATGACCACCGGCTTGGTCGCCATCGCCCTGCTGTGGGCCGGACGCCTCGATGTGGCCCGGCGCACCGCTGGTTGGATGCGGCAACTCTGGGACGCGCAGCCCGATCTCACGCGAAAGCTGTACTTCATCTCGAATCATTGCCAGGTACTCGTGCGAGATTTTCCGGAAACCGACGCCAAGGCGTATGTGGTCGATGCCACGCAGGAGGCACAACGCTATTATCAATTTGGAATCCCATGCGCGTTTCTCACTCAATACGGCGCAGCAACGGGAGATCGCACATGGCATAAACTGGCGGGCGACTATCTGCACGCCACCGGCCACTATCATCACGACGTCTATCAACGGCCGCAGTCCGGCAAAGTGGGTTGGGCAGCGGCATGGCGGTATCGGCTGTTGCGCGAGCCTGCTGATCTGGAAATTCTCCGCAAGGTACACGATCACTTAGTCGCGGCGCAACATCCGCAAGGCTGGTGGTCGGCAGCCAGCGTCTATCAGCCACAGAGCCAATCGAGCGACGCGGCTCGACCAGCGGCCGTCGAACCGGGAATTGATCTGACCGGTGAATTCGTCGCCCATTTATCGTGGATGGAATCAGCCCTGAATGCCGCGGAACTTTGCCATGCGTGACAGCGTCGTCAACGGTGTTTCGCCGCGCTTCAGGGCCACCACGCCGTGCAGCATACATCCTGATGCGCTGGAGGATGCCTTGTACCAGACGATGCGGCGCGCCGCGACGGTTGTGCCGAACGATGTTCTAGCCGCGTTGGACCAAAGCGTCGCACGGGAAACCGCACCAACAGCTCGTCTTCATATCCTTACTAGTCTGCAGAACTTCGAGGTATCTGCCCGGCAGGATGGACTGGTTTGCACCGATACGGGATGGCCGATTTTTTACGTTGGGCTTGGTGACGATGTGACGATCGACGGCGGCTGGTCGCAACTCCAGTCGCTGGCGGAGACGGCGGTCCGACGTTGCACGGCAGA
>SXHS01000267.1 GCA_005773145.1 Planctomycetaceae bacterium
AGTGATGCGGCCCAAGAAGTGCTCACAAAAATGAGGACCGTCAATCGCAAGCCGCAGGGGGCCGAGGCCTACCGCAATCTGATTCTCTGCGGACTCCGTTTGGAAGACACGGGTGCGCACCAGGCGGTGGGGCTCTTGGAACACTGGACGGGCAAGAGCGTCGACAGCGAGGGCACGTGGCGAGAAAAATTGGAGGCTTGGCAACTGTGGTTTCGCCATGCCTATCCCGATGCGCCTCAGGCGAGCCCGCCTGAGGAAACCGCCCACAACACCTGGTCCTATCACGATCTGGTCGGCTTTCTGGATTCCCCCGATGGTCGATCCGGCAGCGCTGAGCGCGGACGCTATGTCTATGAAAAGGCCCAGTGCGCCAAATGCCATCGCTACGGCGACGTGGGAGAAACCGTGGGGCCTGATCTGACGCAGGTGGCGCAGCGCTTTCGGCGCCAGGAATTGTTGGAGTCCATCCTATTTCCATCGCACGTCATCTCCGATCAATACGCCTCAAAAAGTCTGGCACTCCAGGATGGACGTGTGCTCACCGGTATGGTCGGTGCGGGATCCCCAGGGCAGGTCGTGGTGCTGCAATCCAACGGCGAGAAGGTCCAGGTGGCCGAGGAGCAAATCGAAGAGGTTCAACCCAGTGCCAAGTCCGTCATGCCGGAAGGACTGCTCAACGAACTGACCCTGCCGGATATTGCCGATTTGTTCGCCTTCTTGACGACCCGCGGCCCCGCCCGGTTGTCCCAGCAACCCGTCTCGCGGTAACACGCCCTTCGTTTACCGCCCAGCCGCAGGCGCCGGCGGCTGGGGGGGACGACCCCGATCCGCCGCACTTGCGATCCGTCTCGGCTCGAATCAGAATGGGGCCTAAGTGGCGTACGCGTTCGGCGCGTGCGGAGCCATCGCGGGGCCCGATCCAAGGCCCCCGCAACGACAACGAATATGGTCAATTCTTAAGGTGCGTGGCGGATTACCAGGGGGATTCTGATGAGTCGGATATCGAGAGCAAAGTTTGAATTAACGAAGATGGGCATGGTTCTAGCCTGGGCGATGATTGTGGGGTCAGGCCGCTCCGGCTGGGCTGAGGAACCCAACGCGCCCGGGGTGACGCTGCCGCGTATTGGCTATGTTGATTCCCCATTCCTGCCGAATTCACGCTGGCGGGTTCACGATCTGTATCGACCGCGCCCATCGATCGTCCATGTGGCACCATCGCCTGCCCCCGCTTCGCCCCCGTCAGATGCCGTGGTGTTGTTTGATGGCAAGGATCTCTCCCAGTGGATGAAACGTGTGGACGATCCGCAATCTCTCCAACCGGCGGGGTGGGAAGTCAAGGACGGAGCGATAGTGGTCGTTGGAGGCTCAGGCGACATCCAATCGATTGCAACATTCGCCGATTGTCAGCTGCACGTCGAATGGTCGGCACCGACGCCGCCCGAAGGGGGGAGCCAGGGGCGTGGCAATAGCGGTGTGTATCTAATGGGACACTATGAAATCCAGATCTTGGATTCCCATGAGAATACAAGCTATGCGGACGGTCAGGCGGGGGCCGTGTACGGCCAGTATCCGCCGCTGGTGAATGTGACGCGACCGCCTGGAGAATGGAATTCGTTCGACATTGTCTTCGAGGCACCTCGCTTCAGTGGTGCCCGACTCGAACGACCGGCCTATGTCACGGTGTTTCAAAATGGGGTCTTGGTGCAATATCACCGCGAGATCATGGGAGTGGCGGCCCACAAGCATACCACGGAATACAAGCCCCACGCGCCGGCGGGCCCCGTTTTGCTCCAAGACCACGGCAATCCCACGCGGTTTCGCAACATTTGGGTTCGCCCTTTGAATCTGGCCCAGAGCGCCGATCAATAACATCACGTGGACGGCGTTGCCTGGCGTGGAGTGTGCTGGGCTACCCAGCGTCGTGCCTCACTCAGATAACGCCAGCGATGAATCACCCGCCGCGTTTCGTTGCTTGCGCGCCAGGGAAACACGGTCCAGTAACGCCGATACCAAGGCAGCTTGTAATTTTGAACGGCGATCTGCGAGTCGTAGGGATGGTCGATTTGGGAAACGGGGAGCGGCATGATCGCCGCCGACCGTAACCCGAACGTCCACTCCCGGTCAAGGGCGTGATCGATCGGCAGTCGCATGGGGAGCAGCTTCTCCCGCAGCATCTTTGCGGCGTGCCGCGTGACCGCGTAGGCCCCGGTACCACATAGTCGCGTGAAACAAGCGCACAGCTCGTAGTTTCCTGGGAGCGTGGCGAATGGAACCGGATGAGGCCGATGAAAACCGCAGAGACGCAACAGATCCCAGGTATCGCGATAGTCGAGGGCTGCTTGCAGGATGTCTCGCAGGTTGGCGACCGGTTGGGCGTCATCTTCCGCGACGATGGCCAAGGGATGATCGGACGCCAGAAAGGCCTGCAGGGCTTTCATGTGGCTCAGGTAACAGCCCACTTGGCTTGGGTTGGTCCGTTGTCCGACCCGGAGTCGATACGCGGCTGCGTCGTACTCTGGTATGGGAAATGTCAACCGACGTCCATCGACCGCCGAGATGCGCGTGTAGGGGATGCCCGTGGATTCAAAACGCTCCTCCACGAACCGCCAGCGCTCGGCGGCGCCATCTAAATTGATTATGTAGGCGTGCATTTTAGTGCTTGAGTCGGTCATTGCGACGCTGCGTCATTGCCACGTTCCTGATCGTCGAAGGATTCCTCAATAATTCGTTGATAGGCTGCACGGGCCACATCGTACGCTTCCCGCGCGGCCTCGCGTTCTGCATCACGGATCTTTTTTTGTTTGGCATTCCAGCAGACGTCGACCGATTGTCGGCACCACTCCGCGCTACGCTTGCTGGCGCGAACCGGCTGGCCGTCCACTTCCACGAAGACGGGATTAGTATGCGCCGCGGGTAGAATGCGAATGGCGATCCAACTCGATCTCGTGGGACGGTAGGTAAAGGTAAGATCGTGGGACGTCCCGTCGGCCACCAGCTCCCGTTGCTCAACCGCTTGTCCATTGACGATCAATTCCACGGGGACGGTGCGCGAGTCGCCAATACGGGCTCTTTCGATATGCCAGTAGGGCTTTTTGTCCCATTCCTGTTGGCGTATGTCTTCCCGTGGCTTTTCTTCCAACAAAGCTGCCGCGGTCACGCCAATGGTGAGTTGGTTTCCACTCTTTACGGCCAGAAAACTGGGACGACCCTGATCACCTGGGTCCCCAACAGCCAACTGATTGACGTGGAAATCATAAAGATGGCTCAAGCCATCACAGCAGTAACTGCGGCCGTCACGGATTCCCTGCACCCAGTGGTCGAAGTCCAGGGGTTGGCCTGGTGCTAGTTTGACATAGGCGCGTCCGAGGCCGACACGATCACCGTAGATACAGGGAAAGTCCGTTTCGCCACTGATGCGACAGGTATATCCGCAATTCAAGGTGTGGTACCAAATGCTCAGCTCCCAAATGGGGGGCGTATCGACTGCGGAAATGAAGTCGCACGCGTTGTGGACAATGTCGACGATGTACTCATTGGCCCCGATTCCGTCAAAGGGTGGGATGTTTGGATTCGGCAGCTCTTTGCCAGGGACTTTTAGTCCCCAGCCGCTGTGAGAGAAGCCGACCACGCCCCCTTGCGCTTTACCCCATTTCAAAATGGGCAAATCCCAACTGGGCCACTCCTCGATGCGCGTGGTATTGGGATAGTCATCCTCGGTCAGGCGCAACAGGCACAAATGCCCGGCGTGCGCGCTGGGAAATCCCGAAACCTCAACGTCGTATCGCATCAGGTAGTTGTCCTGAGAGAGCTTGTGGACACGGCCATCAAAGAACTGCTTCTGGAAATACCAGCAGGGGCCCCAGGTTAAGACGCACCCCACGTTCAGGTCCTCTCCCAAGATGTGTCGCATCATGGCTTCGGGTGTCACGCCTTGCGTGGGCGCATCGTAGTGTTTGCATCCGGCCGCATGAACGTGGTGATCTCCTGAGTACCATCCCTTGCTCGCCAGGTTGATCCACCGCTTGAGATGAAACGATTCATGATGGGTGATACCCGCTGGCACGGTGATGGCTTTCTTTTGCCAAACGTATTCCGGTCCGCGCGAGTAACTGACCTCAAATTCGCCAGGGGGGAGTACTACATGTTCGCCATGACGTCGGTAAATTTGATCGTGAAAGAAGAAATCGGGCTCGAGTCGCCGCGATCGAGACGGATAAACCCGTTGATGCCGATCTCGAATAATGAATTGGCCGATCGTGGGGCGTCCGTCCGCATCGAGCACATCCAGAATGACGCTGACTCCTGGTCGACACTCAAACAGGATGGGGATTTCGTTGCGAAACCCAAGGTCTTGGGTGCCCGCTCCCACATCGAACGCCAACGTGGCCTCCCTTTGCCCGCGATCGCGGCTGTAAATTTGCACGATGCGGTATTCAAGCCGCAGACCGGACAGCTGGGGAACGAGGGGTGGCTTGTCGTACATGTCCACGTCGATCCAGCGATCGGTGACGTCGCTGGCCGTGATGCTGGCGGCAGGTTCCGATTTGCTTTCGGATTCCTTGAAGACGGGTGCTGCTTGTGGGCTACTCACTCGTAGGCCCGCCGTAACACCGGCATCGTTTTGGACCTTGACCAGGAACACCGTCCAGCCATTTTGAGTCAGCGTGGCGGTCGCGGGGCCTCGCTCCACATGCACGCGGCTTTCCGCGTTGATGTCAATCGCTACCAACACGCGCGCATCCAGGGCCTGCTGAATCGCCTTTGCGGCGGCTGCCGCATCCGACATGCCTAGCGCCTCATCCAATTGCGACTTGGACTCACTAGTCAGGGGCTCGCCTAGGAATTCCAGTGCGGCAACCAATCGCCGGGCTTGCGCCTTCAGCGGTTGAATCTCCACCTCGTCCACAATGGAGGCCAGCCCGGGCGGGTCCGCGCCCCAGCCTGGTGATGTCGGACTCGCCAGCATCGCGGCCAGACACGCGGCCCAAAAACCAGTCTGATAGCGGGCCGAACCATTGGCCCGACGGCTGGAAGGGCATACACGGGATGGGATCAATCCGATCAAAGGAGTTTTTTCTGGGATCATCGGATTTCAGTTTCCTTTTCTTCACGCCCGGCGCGTGGTGGGTGGTAATGCGACCATTTTTGATCTTCAAGCGGCATCCTACTCTAAGCTCGCGAAATCGGAAACGCAATCACTTCTGATAGGCACGTGGCTCCGCTGGCAATCATCACCCAGCGGTCGAAGCCGATTGCCACGCCAGCGCATGGCGGCAGTCCTTGCTGCATGGCCGTCAGCAAACGGCTGTGGTTGGGTAGGGGCTGTTTGCCGTCGGCCTGCCTTTGTTGATTGATCACGGACTGTCGCCGTTCCAGTTCCGTCCCATCGCGCAATTCATGGTAGCCATTGGCCAACTCGATCCCGCGCACGAACAATTCGAATCGCTCCGCGACGGCGGGGGGGCTGGGGCGAATCTGCGCAAGTGCGGCCTGACTAGCGGGAAAATCGCTGACGATTGCCGGACGCTCGGTTCCCAGGTGAGGCTGGACGCACTCGGCAAACAGGAAATGCAGGGTATCATCGCGCAACACGCCCAGGTCGTCGGTGGGAGAGTGGGGATCGTTGGTCGCCGAGTAGCCGCAGCGCCGCGCTGCCATGACAAGCTGTTCCAGGGACGCAGTGAGTGGGTTGACGCCGACATGATGGTCGAAGACATCGGCATACGTTACACGTTCGGATGCTGGCTGGCCGAGGAGCGTCTGGGCGAGGGCGTCCAGCAAATCCATCGCCGCCTGCAGATGGTCTCCTCGACGGTACCACTCGACAAGGGTGAATTCAGGATTGTGCCAGGGGCCGCACTCCGCGCCCCGAAAGACGCGGGCGACTTGGTAGATGGCTTCAGCTCCTGCCGCCATCATGCGCTTCATATGAAACTCGGGGGAAGTCTGCAGGTACATCGTCGGCCCGTGCTGTGGCTGGCGCGGATCGTCGAATAGGGTCAGGGTGAACGGGTCGAGATGTCGATCGATGACGGTATCGGCGGAGAGAACGGGGGTTTCCACTTCCAGAAATCCGCGTGTGTCGAAAAATCCGCGCAATTGCCGCAAGAGCCGTGCGCGGAGGTGCAGCATGGGCCAAGGGGCGGTGGGGGCGAAGTCGCCGAGAGGCGGGCAGGCATCGGCCGTGCGGCCCGATTCATGCGGCGCCGATCCGACCATTAGGATTTGACCCGTTCCACATACTCGCCTGTGCGCGTGTCGATCTTGATGACATCGCCAATGGCGATGAAGGCTGGGCACTGGAATTCGGCCCCCGTTTCGACCTTGGCCGCCTTGGTGACGTTTGTCGCCGTGTTCCCCCGAGCACCGGGCTCGCAGTATTCCACCTTCAGTTCCACGTGGTTGGGGGGGGTCATGGAGATGGGGGTGCCATTGTAGAGCACCATGGAACAGTTCATATTTTCTTTGAGGTACCTCCAGGCATCTTCGAGATGGTCCAGGGTTAGCTCATACTGTTCGTACGATGTCGTGTCCATAAAGAAAAACGAGTCCATCTGGCGGTAGAGAAACTGGACGCTGATTTCCTCGACATCGGCCGCTTCCAGGCTGTCCCCCCCTTTATACGTCCGTTCGAGCTGGGTATTGCGGACAAGGTTCTTCAACTTGCACTTATAAAATGCGTTACCCTTACCAGGTTTGACGAAGTTGCATTCCACCATCAAGTAAGGTTCACCGTCGATTTGAACTTTGAGTCCTTTGCGAAAATCGCTGGTATTATACGTGGCCAAAATCCAGTTCCTTTAAGGGGTCACGATTTCAAAATTGCAAGTGTTGGGCGACCGGTACGAATGGGAACCATTGTAACGCCAACGGGGGATTCTGTCCGCGCCACGTCCCCTGCTGGGGAGATGGAGTGGCAACGGATCTTGCGTGAAGCGGTGCGGGATCCGGATGAGCTCGTGCGTCTGCTGCAGCTCCCCGCTCATGGGGCACGTCTGCCACGGACCGGGGAGGCGGCGAGATTTCCCTTGCTGGTCCCTCGTGGGTATCTAGCACGCATGGTCCCGGGGGACATCCACGACCCATTGCTCCGCCAGGTGTGGCCGCTGGATGACGAAAACCAACTCGTCGACGGCTTCGGCACCGATCCTGTAGGGGATGCCACGGCAACGACGGAACCTCGTTGGATCCACAAGTACGAGGGGCGCGTCCTATTCGTGGCTTCGGGGGCCTGCGCGGTGCATTGCCGATATTGCTTTCGTCGCCATTTTCCCTATGCGGATGGGCCAGGGCTCAGTGAGGCCTGGCGGGCTGGCTTGGCGCAGGTTGCCGACGATCCGCAGATCTCGGAGGTGATTCTCAGCGGCGGCGATCCGCTGATGTTGTCCGATCGGATCGTATCGCGGATGATCGAGGAGGTTGCGCAGATATCGCACGTGCAACGATTGCGGATTCACACCCGGTTGCCGATCGTGATCGGAGAGCGGGTCACGCCAGCATTAGTCCGCACGCTGAAGGCCACCCGCTTGACCTCACTGGTGGTGGTGCATGCCAATCATGCGCGTGAGCTGGACCACGAGATTGCGGGTGCCTTGGCTCGTCTGGTGGATGCCGGCATCCCCGTATTGAATCAGGCGGTCTTGTTGCGCGGCGTGAACGACGATTTTGAGACGTTGCGGCAATTGAGTCTGCGGCTGGTGCAAATTCGCGTGCTTCCTTACTACCTGCACCAGCTCGATCGTGTGCGCGGCGCCGCGCATTTTGAAGTGCCCGTCGCGGTGGGGGAGCGTCTGGTGGCTGAACTGCGCAAGTGTTTGCCCGGCTATGCCGTGCCACGGTACGTCTTCGAGCGAGCCGGTGCGCCCCATAAAGAACTGTTGGCGTGAGAGCGGATTGCTTGCCACTTGCGAGCTTGAATCGCCAGCGAGATTCGTCGCACGCCAATCGGTTCAGCGACTCAGGATTGCCGAATCATGCTACCGCTGGGGAGCGACCACCAGGGAAGACTGATGCCGCCGTCTATCAAGAGGGTGGCGCCGGTGATGTAGGAATTCTTGGCGTCGCAAAGAAACGCGATGCCCCGGGCGACCTCCTCGGTGGTAGCGAGTCGCTTCATGGGTAACTGTTGGGCTGCCTTCGCCAGTTGTTCTTCACTGACGTATCGTCGTTCCCCAGGTGTGTCCGTCCAGCCGGGTTGTACGCTGTTCACGCGGATTCCGTGCGCCGCCAGCTCCACGGCGGCGGTTCGTACCATATGTTCCATGCCCGCTTTGGCGATGTTGTATCCCATCGAGCAGGGCATGGGCATCACGGCATGCGGGCTGCTGACGGTAAGCAAAGCGCCCCCGCTCCCTTGCTTCAACATCTGGAGGGTCGCGGCGCGCAAGACGTGGAAGGCGCCCCAGAGGGTTACGTCAACCGTGCGGTGGATCTCGCTGAGCTCCTGCTCCCAAAACAACTTCCGACTACTGTAGGCCGCATTGGCAATCGCCACATCCAGGCGACCAAACTCAGCGACCGCGCATTGGACCAGTCGTTCGACGGCCGCATAGTCCGACACGTCCCCTTGCGCGGCAATTGCCTGCCCGCCGGCGGATCGGATCGTCTGTACAACTTTTTCCGCATCTTCGGCGTGCGTGCGATAATTTACGACCACGGCCGCGCCCCCCTCGGCCAATGCCAAAGCCGTCGCGGCGCCGATGCCCAGGCTGGCGCCGGTGACCAACGCCACGCGCGTCGGATTCGGATCGCTTGGTGACGCGACTTCGGGTGAAGCGGTTGATGCGGGAGTTGTCATGCGGGGCTCAACCAAAAGTTCGACGCATTGGGGCGCGGGATTGCATGCCCCGCCCGACCGGATTCCGAATCGCAGACGGCTGCCGGAATCGGCATGTGTCCCCTGGCTAGTCGCCATGCTAGATCGACCAAAATCAATCGGCAATAGGGCTGCCATACAGGCGAAACCTGAAAAATCGCCACGTTCGCCCCTGGACGATGGGGCTCTGGCCACTAGAATTGAGGCGATCCAACCCAATGGCTTGGCGGTCGTGCTCCGAAGGTGTCGGCCGATTGGGTCGGGTAAACTTTTCTTGATGAGTCGCCGTCAGTGCGGCGCTAGCGGTCGGATGGATGGCAGTGCAGGGAACGGCAGTTCGGAGAGTGGCGGTGAAAACAACGGAGGTGGAGAACCGCAATTGAAGCGCAGAGGCGATGCGCGGGCAGCCCAGCGGCGGCTGCTCTGCTTGGCCAGAACTCGTGTCGGCTAAAACTCATTGGCGAGCGTGGTGGAGTTGGAGGCTTAGCGGGACTAAAGAGTTTGTTTCGCAACGGCCCGGCTCGTGCCTCGCCAAATTCCACTTCGTAGCGGGTTCCAGGGAGACAATCGGCAATTCAGTGGTAGAGTAGAGTTGCTCGGCGTTGTTGGCTGCCGAGAAGACGTGCCGGGACGAGCCATGGCGGTGGCATGTGGTGCGTGTTTGTGGTAGCCGGACGTGTACGCTTTCGACTGAACCTCACGTGTGCAGGAGTCCCCGTTTTGTTCAACAGCTCATTGCTTGATGATTTCGAGGATGATGGTGCCAACATTGTGGAAGAGGGGGCCCAGTTTGCGGCTTCTGCGGAGGACGACGGGCAGGAAGACGATCTGGCCCTAGGCCTCGAGGAGGATGAGGGCGCGGCAGGCCTCGTCGCGGAAGACGAGGACTTGCTTGAGAGTGACATGGTGGCCGAAGCTTGGTCGGACGATCCTGTGCGGATGTATTTGACGCAAATGGGGGAGATTCCCCTGCTGTCCCGTCCGCAAGAGATCGCCCTGGCCACCGCCATCGAGAAGACTCGGTCCGAGTTTCGTTCTCGTTTGTTGCAATGCGATCACGCCGTGCGGGCGGCCGTGCGCCATTTGCACCGCGTGCATCGTGGTGAGCTCCCCTTCGACCGGACCCTGCAGGTTTCGGTGTCCGATCATCTGGAGAAGGACCAAATCCTCGGCCGCTTGCCGCATAATTTGCGTACCTTGGAAGTCTTGCTGGAACGCAATCGACGCGAGTATCAGACGGCGCTCAATCGACGGCTGAGCCCGGCTGAGCGGCAACGCGCGTGGCGGAACTTAGCCCGTCGACGGATGCGATGTGTATCCCTCGTGGAAGAATTGGGATTGCGCACACAGCGAATTGAGCCTATGATCCGCACGCTTGATGAATTCAGCCGCCGCGTGGATGCGCTCACCCAGAAGATCGACGAGCACAGACGCCACAATGGGGCCGAAGCCGCGCGGATTCCCTGGATTCGCGAACGCCGCCAGCTGCTGCTGACCACCCAGGAAACACCGACCAGCCTTCGCAATCGGGTCCAGTCGCTGTCCGAGGTTTATTCGGCGTATCAGCGTGCGAAGCGCGAATTGTCGGAAGGCAACCTAAGATTGGTGGTCTCGATTGCCAAGAAATATCGGAATCGGGGCTTGAGCTTCTTGGATCTCATTCAGGAGGGAAACGCAGGCTTGATGCGGGCCGTCGATAAATTTGAATACCGACGCGGATTCAAGTTCTGCACCTACGCCACATGGTGGATTCGACAGGCCATCACCCGCGCCGTAGCGGATCAAAGCCGTACCATTCGCATACCCGTGCATATGGTTGAAACAATGTCTCGAGTCCGCAATGTGTCGCGCCAACTGGTGCAGGAATATGGCCGCGAGCCCACGATGGAAGAAACCGCGCGCCGCGCCGAGACCAGTGTCGACGAAGCCCGCCGCGTGTTGTCGATGAGCCGCTACCCCATCAGCCTGGATCGGCCCGTTGGCAATACCGATGACAGCCAATTCGGCGATTTGTTGCCCGATGGAACTGCCGACAGCCCCGCAGTTGGTGCTGCTCGTGATATGCTGCGGACGCGCATCGAAAAGGTATTGAAGACCCTTAGCTACCGCGAACGAGAAATCATCCGCTTGCGTTACGGGCTGGGAGACGGCTACAGCTACACGCTCGAAGAGGTGGGGCACATTTTCAAGGTGACCCGCGAACGAATCCGCCAGATCGAAGCTAAGGCGGTTCGCAAGCTGCAACAGCCGAGTCGCAGCCAGGAGTTGGTCGGCTTTCTGGATTAGGCAGCGCCCCGGCAGGGGCCACACATGGCAGCCAGGGGTGGAGCGCAGCGCACAACCCCTGGTTGCAGTCCCCCTACGCCCGATCTGCCCCAACAGGCAACGCCGCGAAGTCTTTTTCTCGGGAACTGCAGTTTCCCTCCCGATCGCCGATTCCGTCCCGTCCGTCCCTTGACGCGACCGGTTTGGCTGTTATAGTGCCCACTTCGGTGTGTTGGTGCCCGCGTGCCCAGGCTTGGGCTCGCGGGGAAAAGGGAACTCCGGTGTAAGACCGGGACGGCCCCGCCGCTGTAACCGAGCAAATGACCCCGGTGGTTTTTCCGGTGTCGTTTTGTGGTGACCCTTATCTGAGTAGGCCATTATCTGCATCCGAGAGATCCCTAAGTGGTTCTCCGGACGGATGAGAAGGTCGGGTGCCGCATCGCTCGGGAGTCAGAAAACCTGCCAGCACGGAACGGACAGTGACCCGCGAGGGACGGGCCTGTGTCGATAGTTCGCGCCGGTCGCGTGTGATGCGAGTCCGGAGCGATGGAGTGTGCTAATCGAACCGTTTGCCATGCCAAGTCCATGAGACGCGCGCGGCGCCATGTCTATGGGTGTCCGTGCGCGGATCGTCGGTTGGCCGGTGAATGCGTTCGCGCGCAGGTGCGCAAAAGTACAGGTTCTCAAGAGCAAAAGTAATGTCCCGACCGGATCGCTACCATGCAGCGGCATACGCGTCACGTGGCTTCACCCTGGTGGAGTTGTTGACGGTTATCGCCATCATCGGCGGCATGGCGGCCCTGCTGCTGCCGGCGATCCAGCAATCGCGCGAAGCGGCTCGAAAGCTTGAATGCGCGAATCGCCTCCGACAGATCGGGCTCGGCATGCAGGCCTTTCACGCCGCGCGGCAGGCGTTTCCGGTGGGCTGCCAAGAACGTCGCACGGCCAGCCGGCCTCAGGCGCTACAACTGGCTTGGACGGTTCGTCTGCTCCCCTATCTCGAATGCCAGGATGTTTGGGGCCAGATCGATCTTCGCCAAGCCTACGATAGTCCACGAAATCGATCGGCTGCCATGACCGCTATTCCTCTGTATCTATGCCCCTCTCTCTCGCGCCACGCCCTGAACCGACGGGCCGAACATACCGGAGATGGACTGGGCGCGGCGGATTATGCCGGCATGTTTGGGGCATCGGCTCCCAGTTTGCCCATGGCCAATGGCGTGTTGTTGTTTGATCGCGCCATCCGCGATCGCGATGTGTCCGACGGCCTGTCCAACACCATCTTAGTGACCGAGGACACCGGACGAGGCACCGCGCAAGATGGTCAATGGATCAATGGCCAAAACGTCTTGGATGTATCCGTTTCCATAAATCAGATCCAGCACAACGAGATGTGGAGCGATCACCCTGGTGGTGTCCAAGCTCTGTTTTGTGACGGCAGTGTTCAGTGGCTGACAGACCGTCTTGATATCGTTCCTCTACACGCGATGTGCACTCGCGCGCAGGGAGATCGCAATTGACATGGGATTCTTCGCCACGGTTTCATGTTTGTTTTACGTTTGATTCATGTTTGGTTCTCACGAACCCAAAAAAGGAGTTCCATACGATGTGTTATCGCAGTGCTGTGACCATGGCAAATGCGTCGAGGCGATTGTGGATCCTTGTCTCCCTTTGCTGTGCTCTGTCCACGGGCCTGGCTTCGGCGGATGACTTTTCGACCTACGACCGACGGCTTGATCGCGAATTTCTACTGCCGGACGTGTTGCGTGGTCGCTTGGGAGGAACGGTGATGGATCACCTGTCGGATGGTCGCCTGTTGCTCCTGCAGACTGGGCTGCGGTTTGATACGGGGTTGGGATTCGATGTGACAGAGAGCGTTGAGCTTCGAGTCGAGTCCAGTCCGGGGTCGCGAGATTTCCGCTATTTGGGTGATCTCACCTTGCCCGCTACCGACCCACTTTGGTTTCAACCCGGTGGCTTTCTCACGGTTGCTCCGGAGCAAGGGGGGATCGCTCGTATCGCGGTGGGCAATGCCAATGTATCGGTGGGAATCTTTAGTACCAGCGACCTGACCGTTCCCGCCATTGAGCCAGCCGCCGGTACGCCCGCTGCGCTGTCCACGCAATGGTACTCCAGCTTGGGATTGGGGTTTGTCGCCGCTGGTCACTGGGTGAATGACCACCAGCTTGCCATCAACACGGGCAACTTCGTTGGCAGTCAAGTGAATCTGCTGGATGCGTCCAGCAATCCCCTGGCCCCCGTGGCGCCACCGATCGTCGGTTCAATCCCCGGAGCGAGCGGCGGCGTGACCCAGGACTCAGCGGGAAACCTGCTCATTGGCATCGGTGCTGGGGCTCGGGTGGGCGAGATCCGGCGATTTGATGAGGCGGCGTGGCCTGCCGGAGATTTGGGCTATCTTGCGGATGGTGCGCTGGTGACAACTCGCCTATCCGCGGGCTGGTTGCAGACCGATGCAGAAGGTAGCCTGTTTATCGGCGGCGGCGACACTTTTGATACGGGAAGCGGTGACGACGATAACTTTGCAATTCATGACTTGTCCCCCTTGGCGCGTCCCCGGCGACTGTTCGATCCCGACAACACGCTGTTCCAAGGCGAGGAGGTGGACAATGCCTATTCCTTGGTGTTGAATGCCCCATTGCGTGAGCTATACGTGTGGGACAATTTCGTCGGGAATACTCGCCAAGTTTTTGTGTATGTGCCGGTCCCAGAGCCTGCCAGCGTTGTCGGGTTGATGGCCGGGGCTCTCGGTCTGGCCGCAGTGGTTCGCCGACGTGGCGAAATGGCGGCATCCTGTCCAAGAGACTGAGCATGGGGGCCTATGGATTCTGCTGAATTCGGTGGTCGGCCCGCGGAAGAAGCGGCTCGGCGGGCATACGACAAGATGGCATTGGCTCAGCGACAATTCGCCAGACCGGCGGATGATGCTTCGCTGCGTCATCCCTTGGCTACCGTTGACCCGTGCGGTTGGTTGGGGCCGACGATCCATGGACGTCGGCTCCTCTGTCTCGCTGCGGGAGGGGGGCGCCAAAGCGTGCTCTACGCGGCTGCCGGCGCCATCGTCACCGTGGTAGACATCAGCGCGGAAATGTTACGGTTGGATCGCGAAGTGGCCCACGCGCGTGGCCTCGACGTGGTCACCGTCCAGGCCTCCATGGAGCAACTCGATATGTTCCAGGCGTCTGCCTTCGAGATTGTGATCCAACCAGTGAGCACTTGCTACGTGGCGGATGTGCAACGCGTTTATGGTGAGGTCGCGCGGATCATGGCGCCGGGCGGCATCTACATCAGTCAGCACAAGAGTCCGGTTAGCCTGCAAGCGGGCGTGCAACCGTGCGGCCCGGGGTATGTCCTGACCGAGCCCTACTATCGTTCGGGGCCGCTACCGCCGGTGGCCGGAAGTCGTCTGCGCGAGGAAGGGACGCTGGAGTACTTGCACCGTTGGGAGCAACTGTTGGGGGGCATGTGCCGAGCGGGATTCGTGGTGGAAGATCTCTTGGAACCCCAGCATGCGGATGCGTCGGCAGCCCCCGGGACGCTGGGGCACCGCAGTCAATACATTGCACCCTACGTCCGCGTGAAAGCGCGTCGCTGCGGCAGTGCGGCCCCTGCCAATCCGCTGTGGTTGCCCAGCGGATCCGTGGGTGCGACTTGCCATGAATGACGGCGCTAGTGGAAAGGTCGACGTACGACAATTTTTTAGCGGGCTACCACACATTAACCCACCCCATTAGACTAAATCCGTCGGGGCGTTGCATCGATTGGTAGCCGGTGTCATTGCGTGAGGGAATTGTGGCCATGAGTCTGACGCAGCGATTTTATCCAGAATCTCGCTTCGGAGGCTTTTCGGACATCGATGGCATGGTCGTCTTCTTTTCGCGCGTTAATGCTCTTCTGGAATCAACCTTCGTCGTGCTGGACGTGGGATGCGGGCGCGGCGCCTACGGCGAGGATTCGGTGGCCTATCGCAGGGACCTGCGCATTCTGCGTGGAAAAGTGGCGAAAGTCATTGGCATCGATGTGGATCCGATCGGGGAATCCAATCGGTACTTGGATGAATTTCGTCGGGTTCAAGGGAAGGAATGGCCAGTCGAAGACAGCTCCGTCGACCTGATTGTCTGTGTCAATGTGTTGGAGCATGTAGTGGATCCCGTCGATTTTTTTTTCGAGCTTCGCCGTGTACTGAAGGATGGGGGCTATCTCTGCCTGCGAACGCCCAACCGGTGGGGATATGTGGCCATGGTCGCTTCACTGGTTCCCAATAGATTGCACGCCAGGTTCCTCTCGGCAGTTAAAGGAAAGATCGCCCCGCACGATGTGTTTCCTACGGTCTATCCGTGCAACACGATTCGGAAGCTGCGCCGCCAGATGATCAAGGCAGGATTTGAGGCCGTCGTGTACGGTTATGATGCCGAGCCTAGTTACCTGTCGTTTTCGACGATTGCGTACTGGCTAGGCACGCTGTATCAGCGGTTTGCCCCGGCGGTCATCCGGCCAGCCCTCTTCGTTTTTGGTCGAATTCACAAATCAGCGGAAACGGCAACGTCGATCACCGCTCCGAAATCGTCGTTGTCCGACCGGTGATCCAGCGCTGGCTGGCCCGTCATGCTCATCGCGAGTTTCAGGGTGATCGCCCCTGGGACAAGCACGGCGGTTAACGATGTTACCAGGAGAATCGCGGTCTCCCAGGACCCCAGCAGTTTCTGGCATGCGAGCGAGGCCATCGTGTAGGCTAGGGCGAATCCGAGAGTACCAATCAAGCTGGGGCCCTTGAAGAAGACAGCCAATAGCGTGGCAGTGCTCAGGCCTGCCAACGCAGTGCAGCAGAGGAATGCGTGAATGGGCTGTTGCGTGGGTAGCTCAAAATGTTGCAGCAAGGCCATTGAGACGGCAACCGATGTCATCGCCGAAAACATCTGGCCTAGGGTCCATTGCCACTTGGCCGGCTGTGAGGTCGCCCTCGGCGGACTCGATGGCCCGATACTCAGCCAGCGATTGCAGTCCTCACGGTGCGCTAGGGCGCGCAACGGTGTTGCGACGAACCCGACAAAAATCGTTAGCACTCCCATCCACTGCGAGGCCGTAGGAGTCGTGCAACCCTGCAGCCACCAAGCGGCCAAAATCAGGCAGGCCGCAATCGCCAGCAACATGCTGGTCCGCCGGCGTCGGGCCCAAGCCCAGCAGGCCGCTAACAGGGCCAACTGGCCGAGTAGGATTCCCAGGCCGACGGTGACATGAGGATTCGGGAAGCGTTGGTCCCACATGTGGGGTGCGATGGCCAGATCGACGGCCAAGCCAGCGGCCAACAAGACGCCCATCAGGAATTCAGCCGGAGTCTTCATATCTCTTATTGTGCTTGCTCCACCGCAGGCGCCTAGCGGTTAGCATTCGCCTCTCAGGATGACATTGTCGGCCGGTTGCTGGTGGGTCAGAATATGCCGTTGGCGGCGATTATGCGGAATGGCACCTTGCCCAGGGCCCCGGTATGGCCGCCGGCGTAGCACAGGCCCGGATGCGGACATGTTGGAGTCGCCGATGTCGCGAATTGCGAGACGACGAGTGCCGGGGCTGTTTATCGCCGGTACCGATACCGAGGTGGGTAAGACGTATGTTGCCAGTCTGATCGCCCGCCAGCTGGCGGCGGACGGCATGCGCGTTGGCGTGTACAAGCCCGTGGCCAGTGGCGCGGTGGTCGTCGGCGATCAGTTGGTATCTCATGACGCGCAGGCGTTGTGGGAGGCTGCCGGTCGGCCTGGCACGCTGGAGAGAGTCTGTCCTCAGGTGTATCAGGCCCCGCTGGCGCCGCATTTGGCCGCGCGGCAGGCAGGACGGGAGGTCGATGCGCAGTTGCTGAGAGACGGGCTGGACTATTGGTTGTCCGAATCGGATGTCATCCTCGTGGAGGGGGCGGGCGGACTGATGACGCCTGTCGCGGACGAGACGTACGTGGCCGACTTGGCATTTGAGTTTAAGTTCCCCCTCGTCATCGTCGCTCCGAATCAATTGGGGGTCATCAATCAGACCTTACAGACCTTGATGACGGCAGCCGCGTATCGAGATGGGATACCGGTCCGGGGAGTGGTCTTGAATGATGTTCGCGTGCGATCGGACGATACCAGCGTCACATCGAACCGCGCGGAGCTGGACCGGCGTTGCACGTGCCCCGTGCTGGCGCACGTGTCGCACGGCGCCGAACGCTTGGACCACGTGGTGGACTGGCTGGGGGGTTAACGAGGCTATTGGATGATCCGCGCTCGCTCGTCAGAGCCCGCCCCTAGGATGCGTGGGCTCCCAAGGTGTGTGGCGCGTTCGCGTCGGCGTGGCCGACTCCGAATGGTTGATTCGCCTTCTTGCTGTTCAATCGCAAGGTCATGCGGGTGCTCCAGCGTCCCGATGCGTCCCCTGCGACGATCCAGTGGGGTTGTACGACCACCGATTGATGCACCAATTCGAAGCCCCCTTCCGATTGGCTGACGGTTGCGATGGGGTAGGTCCAAAGGTGCATCGCCCGGTCGGCTTGCAATTGGATATCGACGCCCAGCCATTCATCAACCAGTCCCAGCTCACTCGCATCGCGGAGGTCCAGTTGTGAGCCTAAATGGCCGATGGATTGCCGGTTCTCTCCGTAAAAATAGCGGTCTCCTTGTCCGGCCGGGAGTCCCGAAAAATTCCATTCGACGGCGAAGTGCATCGGTTGGTCGGGAGCGAGTCCTTCGAGCAGGTAGGCGATCTCGAGGGTCGAGCTATCCGCAGTGATCGTAATTCCCTTGGTGAGGCGAATCGCTTGACCGGCCACGGTCCCGCCGCGCGTCAGGACCAACTGCACGCGGTCCGGATTGCGCCTCAGTCGGGCCTCGTAGGCCCCATCGTGGAAGTCCCCTAATTCCGCTACACGCCCTGCGACCACGTCGCCAAGTTGCACATCCTGTGGCAGGAAGCGGTCGATGAGAGACTTGCGCGGCGCGAGGTCGTATTGCAAATGTTGATCAAGATTCTCTTGTTTGAAAACCACTCGCTCATGGATGCTGGCGACGTTGTCATCGCCGGGGTTTGATCCCGCGGCCACCTTTTGATGATAGGCCTCCGGGCGCCGCTGCATGGTGGCCAATAGATTATGCCCAATCGATCGCAAGTCCAGTTCATATAGCTGGCCGCCGCGAGCTGGATCTACCAGTGCGATTAGGTGACGATTGGCCAAACGCACTTCTTGGCGCGCATCCAGGTCGTAGTCCTCGACGGTCCCCTCCACCCAATCGTGTGGTTTCCCCGCAGCTTCGTCCAAGTAGTTGTCAGCGATGATCAATTGCTGGTAGATGGCATTGCGTAAATGGGGGAGGTAGATACCGCCAAAGGCACCGTGCCAGTAGGCGCAATTGCATTGTCCACGATACAAATGAGTCCGTGCCGCATCGATCATGTTCGGATCGCCACTGGCCGCCAGTTCCTCTAGCCGACGACTGACCATCATCATCCGAGCGTACATCTCGTCTGCTTCCGTGTAGCGCGTCTTGAAATTGCGCCAAAAGCCACCGCGCACGAAACGTTGAGCTTCTTGCCAACGTGGATCGTTGCTGAAATCGTGTTTCAAGTGCTCCAGGTTGAGCTGTTGGTCTACGGGGAGCGCCCACTCGGTCATCTCCCGATAACTTCCCTCGGGCAAATAAACCTTGCCCAGCGGGGGCGTGTTGAAAAAGGCTTCCGAAAGGGTCGTCGTATGAAGCCACTCGCGTTGCGACATCAGCAAATCGAAGAAGCGACGCAGCCAACCGTACTCATAGACGTGTTGCTTTGTGTCCGGCCAGGTGCCAAACTTTTCTCCATCGTCACCGAATACGACTACGGATCCCGGAGCACGTTCCGCAACAGTGCGCAAGTAGTCCACCGTTTGTTGCGGATCTGCAAAGGGTATCAAATAACGCATGGTTTCACTACCAGGAAAGACGGACAAGAGATTGCCGTCGTCTTCCGTCAGGTAATAGCCGTGCAGCTGATCGGGATTCAAACCAGCATTCTTGAAGTGGAAGTCATCCAACAGCGTGTATTTGATTCCCGCTTCCACAAGATCACTCGTTAGATATTGTTCCCACACGCGCTCGGCAATCCACATGCCATGAATCTGAGCGCCAAGACGCTCCTGCAACCAGCGTGAGAATCGAGTAATCTGCCCCACACGGTCCTCGCGGGGGATCATCGTCAAGATCGGTTCGAAGAAAGCGCCCCCAACAATCTCGACGCGTCCGGCCGCCACGAACTCAGCCAAGCGGTCCAGATACTCCGGGTGGTGCACATCGAGCCATTCCATCAGCGGACCGCTCGTGTGCAACGAAATTTTCAGCTCCGGATAGTCGGCGAATACCTCCAGGAATGGTCGGTAACTGTCCTGGTAGGCCTGTTCGAAGACGAAATCAAAATTGCCGACGGGTTGATGATTATGGAGGGCCAGGCAGAAGCGTACGGAATTACTCATGGTCGTGCCGAATGTGCGAATGGTTTGGGGTGTGGGGATCGGATTCACTCTACCATTAAGTCGCGGGCGCTACCGTGTAGGCGTCGCCAGTTAGAGGCGACCTCCCATCGGTGCGCCCAAGGTCATGTCCGGTGTGTGTTGGCCGCCGGATGTCCTCGCCGCCCAACTCGCCTCAGTCGCGAGATATTCCATGATCGGCAAAGGGCCCCCAGATTCACTAGTCTTTCTAGATACAAATTTCGGCATGCCTGCCGTCGCGGCTCAATTCGTACCCGCCGCTAGCCTGTCTGGGTGCTGTCAACCCTCCAGGGTGGCAGCCTAGGCGGCCGGTCCGCGGGCAGTCCGCAATCTCTGGGCGGCCTCAAGCGGATCCACGGGGTTGATGTGGCAACCGGTACCCCATTCTAGGCCTGCCACAGTGGAAATGCGAGGAAGAATCTCCAGATGCCAGTGGTAGTGGTCCTGTTGCGTTGTGTCAAAGGGGCTGGTGTGCAGGACCATATTGTAGGAGACGGACGGGACGGCCAATTCCAGTCGCGTGAGGCAGTCATGGATTGCCCGGGCGAGGTCTTCTAGGGTGTCATCCGACGTGATTTCAAAATGACTGCAATGCCTGCGCGGCAGGAGCCAGACCTCCATGGCAAACCGACTTGCAAACGGGCAGTATGCGACGAACTGATCGGATTGCCAGACGACGCGTGATCCGTCCTTTTCCTCCGTTTGCAGCAGCTGGCAGAACAGGCAGGTTCGGTTGTGTTGGTCGTAGTAGGCGAGGGCCCGCGACCATTCGCGATCGAATTCGGTCGGTACGAGCGGTAGTCCGACTAACTGACTATGAAGATGTTGCAGTGAGGCACCGGCATCCGCCCCGACGTTCTTGAAGATCAGTGCGTGGCGAATGTCGGGATGTTGGCGTGCGGCTTGCAGGCGATCGCGATAGGCCATGCACGTCCAGAAGGTTTCCTCGGCAGTTTGCGATGCAGCACCCACGATATGGCGCGGAGACTCAATGATGACTTCGTGTACGCCCGTGGCTGCGCGAGTTGGATATAGTTCGGGGGCGGTCGGAGGGGGCTGGGGGGGGGCGTATCCGCCCGCGGCGGCCTGAACGGCCGGGTAGAGATTGGGCACGACCCGTACCGACCAGGTTGGCTGCAACGACGTCGCTGCAGGACGTGGGTAGACAGCCAGGGCCTGCGGCGTGGCCGATTCGTGTCCGTGGCAGAAGGGGCAGGCGGCCGCGCGATGGACGGCTGTGCGGCGAAACTCGTTGGGACGCCGGTCTCGATCGGGCGCGATCAAGACCCAGCGACCGCTAACGACGTCTTGGCGGAGTTCAGGCACAGACCGTGGGCCTTACGCGGGCAATGGTATCCTCGTACAGCGCGACGTACTTTGCGGCGCTGGATCGCCACGACCAGTCCTGTTCCATTCCGGTTTGGACCAGACGTTGCCAAACGGTTGGCTGATGCGTGTAGATTTGCCACGCCCGGTCAAAGGCAGCTTCCAGGGCCTCGGGGGAATACTCCGTGAAGGCGAAGCCATTGGCGATTCCGGAGTGCATGCCCTCTTCGGAGGCATTGACGATGGTGTCTGCTAACCCCCCCACGGCGTGCACGATGGGAACGGTGCCGTATTTGAGGCTATACAATTGATTCAGGCCACATGGCTCGAACAGGCTTGGCATCAGGAACATATCCGCCCCAGCCTCCACCATGTGCGACAAAGGCGTATTGAATTCGAGCTTCACGGCCACCTGCTGGGGGAATTCTCGGGCGATTTGCGCCAAGGCTTCGTGGTAGCGTGGGTCCCCCGTGCCCAGGATCACCCATTGGGTATCACTTTGGGAAAGTCGTTTTTTCATGAGGGGGACGATCAGGTCCAATCCCTTTTGATCGACCAATCGGGAGATGATGCCAATCAACGGCACGCCAGGTCGGGTCGGCAAGCCGACGGCCTGCTGTAGGGCGGCCTTGCAGGCGGCTTTGCCCGGCTGCCATTCCGTCGCGTCATAGGGTTGCGCGATGAACTCGTCCGTCCGCGGGTTCCAGACGCTGTAGTCCACGCCGTTGATGATGCCGCGCAGCACATTTCTCCGTTGCTGCAGGACGCCTTCCAGACCGCATCCCAAGGGGGATTGTTGGATCTCCTGCGCATAGCGAGGGCTCACGGTCGTGATGGCGTCCGCGAAGACCAAGCCCGTCTTCAAGAGATTCAGCTCGCCGTAGAACTCCATCTGATGCCAATTGAAGTACTTCCAATCGAGACCGGTCAGCGCCATATCCCAATGCCAGAAACGGCCTTGATAGGACATGTTGTGGATGGTCATTATGGATACGATATCTTCGTACCCACGTGCATGTGCATAATTGATGTTCAGATACGCGGGGATCAGGCCTGTCTGCCAATCGTTGACGTGTAACACATCGACCGACAGGTCGAGCAATCGGATGGCTTCCAGAACGGCCCGTGAAAAGAAAACGAACCGCTCGCAGTTGTCGGCATAATCCTTGCCATTCTCGCCGTAGAGCTGAGGTCGGGCGAAGTAATCGTCATGGCGGACCAGATAGACGGTGACATCGCTGTCCGGCAAGCGACTGGATAGCAGTCGGCCTTGGACGATCCGATTGGCGATGGGGATGTCAAAATAAATATCGGTATCTTCGATCGGCTGGCCGCTCTGCAGCACCTGTTCATACGCAGGGATGATTAGCGTTGTGGGATGTCCCAGGCGGGACAGCTCCAGGGGGAGTGCTCCGCAGACATCGGCCAGGCCGCCGGTCTTGGCGAATGGCACGGCTTCGGATGTGGCCATGAGGATGTGGGGCACGGCGGCCTCCTTTAGCGATCGACCAAGGGTCCGAGTTGTTGCCGGATAGCTGGGGGATTTGCAGCTGACTGCCAGTTCATTCTACCCAATCGTAGCTTACACGGGGGGGCGTGCCCCCCAAGCTCATGGCGGCTACAACACCGCGGCAATGGCCTGACAGAGGGGGGCCATCGTGGCTCCGCTCATGCCCGCAACATTGATGCGACCGTTGTTAACCATATAAATGGCGTGCTGCTCACGAAGCTGCTGGACTTGAACCGGCGTCAGACCCGAGAAGGAGAACATGCCTCGCTGATGCTGAATGAATGAAAAATCCCGTTGCGTCTGGCATTCCGACATGGTCCGCGCGAAAGCGGACCGCATGAGCTGAATGCGCTCGCGCATGTGCCGCAGTTCATCATACCACTGTTGCCGCAGGCTGGGGTCCGACAATACGGTTGCCACGATCTGAGCGCCGTGTGCGGGGGGATTGGAGTAGCTGGAACGAACGACCGCTTTGAGCTGGCTCATCACGGGCTCGACCTGAGCCGGATCATCGACCACCGCGGTCAGTGCGCCGACGCGTTCATTGTACAACGCGAAGTTCTTGGAAAAGGAACTGCAGATGAGGCTTGCCATTCCGGGGCGACAAAACTGCCGAACGGCTTCGGCGTCTTCCGCCAGCCCCGAGCCAAACCCCTGGTAAGCGAAATCGAGCAGCGGGATCAACCGGCGTTCTGCGGCAATGTCGGCCAGGGTGCGCCATTGCTCGGCAGTTGGATCCGCGCCTGTCGGATTGTGGCACGAAGGGTGCAACAGGAGCACGTCGCCGGCGGGGATCTGTTGCAGGCTATCGACGAGCCGTGCGAAGTCGACTTCGCGTCGCGTGGCGTCGTAGTAGGCATAAGCACGCACCGACACGCCGGCTGCCGAGAAAATCTGGGGGTGATTGGGCCAGGTCGGGTCGCTGTGCCATACCTGCGCGCGTGGAAAATTGCGTTTCACAAAATCGGCCGCTACCCGCAAGGCGCCCGTACCACCGGGGGTCTGTACGGTGGCACAGCGGTTCTCGGTTACCGCAGGATGTGAATCTCCGAGCAACAGCGGCGGCACCAGTCGGTTGAAAGTCGGCAGCCCCTCGATCGGCAGATACAGCTTTGTCGCTTCCGACTCCAGCAAGCGTTGTTCTGCCACCTTGACGCAGCGCAACACGGGGGTCTGCCCGCGATCGTCGCGATACACGCCGACGCTGAGATTGATTTTGTGGGGCCGGGGGTCGCGCTGAACGGCCTCAGTCAGCCCCAGGATCGGATCCGGAGGCAACAGGGGGATCGCTTCAAACATAGAATTGAAAACTCGACGTCGGGTTGGAGGGTGGGCATTGAAACCGGCAGCGGGTTGACTCGTATTGGGCCGGCATGCCATTATGGTAGTGCGATGTGCGTTCTGGACGATAGGCCATTTTTCAACGAGATACGCGGTTTTTCGGCGTTTGAGGAAGATAAATGGCGCGTCATCGAGTGGGGATCTGGCTGGTCGGCGCGCGGGGCAGCGTGGCGACGGCATCCATCGTGGGCTTGGTTGCCCTGCAAAAAGGTTGGACGGGTGACGTGGGGCTCGTCAGCCGGCTGCCGGTGTTTCAACACCTGCCGCTGTCGCCGTGGCAAGACTTCTGCGTGGCGGGGCACGATATTCGGGCGACGAGTCTGGTCGAGTCGGCCAGCCAATTGAGCGCCGATCGGGGCGCGTTGGATCCACAATTGGTGAAGCGTTGTCAGCGGGAGTTAACCGCCATTGATCGGCGGATCTGCCAAGGTACCGTTCTCCACGTGGGCGAAACGATCGCCGACCTGGCCGCCCCCGAGGTCCGACGTCGCCGCGAATCTCCCTGGGAGGCCGTGCGCCGGCTCCAGGCCGATATGCAGCAGTTCGTGAAGCAGGAGCAACTGAAACAACTGGTGGTGGTCCATTTGGCATCCACCGAGCCTCCGTTTGACTTAGGCCAGTTGCCGGCCACTTGGCCCGACATGGAACGCATGTTGCAGAAGCGCGCCACCCAGCGGCTGAGTTTGCCGGCCAGTTCACTGTATGCCATCGCGGCCTTGGACTTGGGATATCCCTACATCAATTTTACCCCGTCACTGGGGGCGGCTCCCCCGGCGATTCAACAACTGGCCCAGCTGCGTGAAACGTGCCATATGGGTTGCGATGGCAAGACGGGGGAAACCCTCGTGAAGACGGTCTTGGCACCCATGTTCGCCAACCGTCATCTCGACGTCATGAGTTGGGTCGGACATAACATTTTCGGAAACATGGACGCCCGTGTGCTGGACGATCCACAGAACAAGTCAAGTAAGGTGGTGACCAAAGATCGCGTCCTGGGGAGCATTCTGGGGTATGCACCACAAACATTGGTGTCAATCGAGAATATTGCCAGTCTGGGAGATTGGAAGACGGCTTGGGATCACATTCATTTTCGAGGATTCTTGGGGACGCCGATGACCATGCAGTTCGTGTGGCAGGGATGTGATTCGCTCTTGGCCGCCCCGTTGGTGTTGGACCTGGTTCGCTTCACCTGGTATGCCTGGCAACGTGGCGATCGTGGACTGTTGACGTTTCTCGCCAGTTTCTTCAAGCATCCGCTGGGGGTTGCCGAGCATGATTTTGGTCGGCAGTTTCAGATGTTGGCGGAGTGGGCCCAGCGGTCGACGGTGTGAGCCGCAAGTCCGCATGTCGGCGTTGCTGCGCTAGGGATGTGGGACTTGCCTCACGCATCCGGGTTGAACGATCGCAGGAGTTTCCGCCCCTTGTAGATGCAGTGGGCCTCGTCCAGCCCCAGCGGCCGACGGCGGCCTCGGCTGGCATGCCACCAGATATCCTGGTCGTCGACGACCGCCACCCCTTCGCCGTCGTGAAACGTGGCGGTGGCCAGCAGCAACTTGGTGCCGAAGAAGATTCCCAAACGCTGGGGTTCGATCTGGTGATAGCCCGCGTCGCGCAGCCGGCGCTCCAGGCGTGTCACCTCCACGCGTTGATTCGAGTCCAGGTCTTCGGCCTCCCAATGGCGGATCTCCTCGTGCTCCGCCTGCCATCCCGCATAGGCTGCGTAGATGTCGAGTGGTGACAGGTCCGCCAGATCGGCGGTGAAGCTGAATGCCAGCGGACCGGCGATGCCGATGTTGCTGTAGCGGGAAACCGCCGTTGGGTTTGAGGAATCGCCCGCTACTTCTGCGCCCGTATTCGGGCTGTAGCCGAAATACGTGTAGCGGAATAAGTAGCAGTCTATGGGATCATCGTACCCAGGCCAGTACAGCTCGCGCTCGTCGTAGAGTTCACACGTGTCGGGAGGGATTCCCATGGCGGTCGGCTGAGCCAGCCAACTGACCAGTTCGGCCTCGGCGCGCGCGACGGGGGTCGCATGGAGGTCGTCGACCTGATCCAGAATGGACAACTCTTCAGCATAGGCTAGCACGCGAAGACGCACGACCGGTTCGCGAGCCAATTCGACCAGTTGTCGACCTGCGTCGGGGTCTCCCAGGCGTACCATGGCATAGACGGCTTCGACTCGCAATCGGCGATGGCGTAATTCCATCACGCGGCGCAAGGCTGGGATGGCACGAGGATCGCCGATGAGCGCCAAGGCGTCACAGAGGGATGTGCACAGCGCGATCCCTTCCGAGATGCTATCAAATGCCCGCTCCGCAACTGGATCCGCAGTGGCGTCGACGGGTTGGTCCAACGGCTTGAGTCTCTCGACCAACTCTTGCAATAGCTGGATCAAATGCCCCGCGCGCTCACATGCCGGATGAGGAGCCATGCCTGTTTGGCGGGCAGCATAGTTGGCCAAGTCCAGGATGGGAACGGCCAACCTCGGATATTGCAGGCCGACCAACAGGCCGGGAAACACTTGTTGTAGCGAGGCACGACGCAGCCGAAATAAGGGGACAAATGGGACAGCCGCTGCCACGCTGGAATCGGGCGATTGGCTCGTGACGAACGCGACGAAATGCCGCAGCGATTCGCGATCCGCCCGCGAGGAAAAGAGCCCCAGCCAATAGGGGCGCAAGGGGGCGTTTCTTGTCAAAATCTCAGCTGTTTTTACGATTTCTAATAGAGTCGCAGCGGCCCAACCGCTCGGTGCCGAGGTCTCGTTTGCGACAGCAGGTGCACTCAACACCTGGGCTCGACTGGCCACTGCCGCTAAGAGCATTTCGATCGGTCGCTCGACACGCGGTGGAATGTTTCCTCGTATGGTGTTCGCCAGCGCGCCGACCAAGGCATCAAGCTCTTCGGCTGACGCTGTGGTCACCCATGCCATGGGGAGTCGAGGCGATTCGCGATCGACCGTGGACGCCGCGAGGCTTCGATCAATGGCAGCCATGAGTTCATGAACGCGTTCATTCATAGAGGATCTCAATCTTGACTTTTCTGCCAGAAAAAGTTTTGCTTAGAGCGCACTTTGTCGATAATTCATCTTGACGCAAGTTAGGAAGAATTGATTTAATGCGCGGATTGAGAAGAGGAGGTAATGTCGGAGAGGTGGCCGGGGACGGTGGAGTGGACCTCAAGCGAAGTTTTCTTCCTTGCCTTTCCCTCGACCGTTGCTCAACTCCGACGCCTTGCTTTTCTCTGGAAACGGGTCGACTGCGTTTGCTGGTCGACTCAGGGTCGACTGCGTTTGCCGGTCGACTTAGGATAGCGACTGCCCCAAGGAAGGGTACCCGAGGGGGCGGAGACGCAATTGAGTTTTGGGTGCCCAGGTTTTAGGAGCTACGGATATGGCTAAAGCGAAGAAAGCAGCTGCAGGAGCAGCCAAGACCGCCAAGACTGCGAAGCGGTCCCCCAAGAAGGCCGCCAAGAAGACGGGCGCTGCGAAAACGGCTAAGAAGACGGCCGCTCGCTCGCCGAAGAAGAAGCCCGCCACCGCCAAGAAGGCAGGTCGGTCCGCGAAGGCGTCGACCACCTAAGCCAGGCTGCAATTCTAGGAATACAACGAGAAAGGCCGGTCGCCTGGGCCATCCGGGGTGACCGGCCTATTGCGTGCGCCAGGCCGCCTCTCCCCTCCAGCATCGCCGTTTCCCGTTGACCCATCAGACGTAACACGCTAGCGTTTGAGGGGACGATCTTCACGGGAATGGTTGGCATCACTATGGGTCTTGATTCGCTGAGTTCTGATTCGCTAGGTTCTGATTCTTCACCGGGTTCTGAATCGCCAGGTTCTGAATTGCCAGGCTTCGATTCGCTGGGCTTGACGGAAGTCATGCTTGCGTCGCTGCGAGCAGCCGGCTATGAGAAGCCCACGGCTGTGCAGGCGGGTATGATCCCGCGGGCCCTGCAAGGGAAAGACGTGCTGGCCCAAGCACGTACTGGAACCGGCAAGACGGCCGCATTTCTGATTCCGATCCTGGAGTGTCTGCAGCAAGCCGCACGCGGTGCTGGTCCCCAGGCCTTGGTGTTGACCCCCACACGCGAACTGGCTGTTCAGGTGGCGGCCGAGGCGGAGAAACTGGCTCACGGTCGCCGGACGCGACTGGTGACCTTGTATGGCGGCAAGCCGATCCGCGGTCAGATTGAAAAACTGCAAGCGCATCCCGCAATCGTCGTAGGGACGCCCGGCCGCATCCTCGATCACATGGCTCGCAAGACGCTGGTGTTGTCGAGCTTGCGATTTGTCGTGTTGGACGAGGCCGATCGGATGTTGGACATCGGGTTTCGTCCCGATATCGAGCAGATCCTGCGGCGTTGTCCTGCGGAACGCCAGACCTTGCTGCTCAGCGCCACGCTCCCTCCTCCCATCGAACGGTTGGCCCAACGCTACATGCGGGAACCTGAATCGCTCAATTTTTCCGCAAACGATATTGCTGTGCACACGATCGAGCAGCACTACTTCACCGTCGACCAGCGACGTAAGTTTGAATTGCTGCAGCGTCTCATGGCGCGAGATCAACCCACCCAGGCGATTATCTTTTGTCGGACCAAGCGGGGCACCGATCGCATCTACACGCAGCTGGCCAAGAAAATGCCCGATGTGGGGGCGATGCATGGAGACATGTCACAACCGGACCGCGACCGAGTCATGGAGCGCTTTCGTCAGGGTAAGGTCAAGGTGCTCGTTGCAACGGATGTGGTGGGGCGCGGGATCGACGTTTCGGGTGTTTCCCATATCATTAATTTTGACATCCCCGAGTTCTGCGATGATTACGTGCACCGCGTGGGGCGGACGGGACGCATGGGGCGAACGGGGGTTGCCTACACGTTTGTCACGCCCGAGGAAGGGCATGAGTTGACCCGCATCGAGATGCGCATCGATCGTCAGTTGACCCGCGCGCAAATGGACGGTTTCGATGCCCATGAGTCGGCCTCGCAGGCAACC
>SXHS01000268.1 GCA_005773145.1 Planctomycetaceae bacterium
CGGGAGCTGTGGGACGGCCCGCGGGGGTCGGGTTCACGTTGGTGGAGTTGTTGGTGGTGATTGCCATCATCGGCGTCCTGATCGGTTTGCTTCTGCCGGCGGTCCAGTCGGCACGCGAGGCGGCGCGACGCACCCAGTGCGCCTCCAGCATGCGCCAATTGGGAATCGCGATCGATTTGCACTGTCAACATAACCAGGGACGATTTCCGGTGACCGCCCACAGTGGTGCACACCTGTCGTGGGTGGTTACGTTGGCTCCGTATTTGGAGAACGTCGACGATATGCGTATCTGTCCCGGCGATCCCAAGGGGACGCAACGAATCGCCGCGCGATCTACAAGCTACGTTCTCAACGACTACATCTGTTTGCCGGGACCGGGACATGTTCTCAATCGCGATAAGCTCGTGGCCACCAGCAAGACGCTGACGGCGTTCGAGGGATCGGATGCCCGTGGTTTGCAATTCGTCAATGAACATGTACATGCCTCGGACTGGTTCTCGCCGTTCAACATTCGGCGCAATCTAGTCCGTGAACGCATCAATCGAGACATCGCGTTGCAACGGCATGGGGATACCGCCAATTATCTTTTCGCGGATACCCATGTGGAAGCCATCTCCGCGACGCAAGTGGAAGCATGGATCGCGGCAGGCATAGCCGGCGCCGACAATTTTGCCCTGCCCCCGCAATAGGGGGCCTAATAGGAGAGTTTTTCAATGATCGCGAAAAAGAAATGCAACGGCTTTGCCATGAGCGGTACTCTTGCCATGGTGTTATCAGCGCTCACGATGCGTTCGGCGTGGCCGCACGGCGACCCGATCGTGGTGACCAATCCAGACGGTACGACAGCCATCATCACCAACGATTCCAACCCGCTCGATGATGCCATCGTCTATTTGTCCGACCTTGAACCGCTGGGGGCCCTATTGTTCACGGACGTGCCCGGCTTTTCGTTCCACGGGTTTTCCCTGAACCCCTCGGATGTGGTCAGCTTTGAAATGGTGGACCATCTCTGGTACTGGAATTACAACAGTGCCAGTCTTACGACCCCGCATCGCGACGAGGCGTTGGTGGTCGAGCGGCAAACGACCCCCTTTCCCAGTATGTCCATTCAGCACAATCCGTTGCATCAGGACGGCAAGAACGAGTTCATCCCAGGGTTCGTGATTGAAACCATATCGGCGCTCTCGGGCAATCACAACCATCGGTTGGCCTACTTTTTTGAGGACGTGCCCCAGCCGCTCAATCCGAACGACTTTGGTGTCTACGCGATTATGATGCGGCTTGTGGCGCCCGGATATCAAAAGTCCGCTCCGTTTATGATCCTGTTCGATCATGATGGCATGGAAGGGACTGGAGCCGCCTTCAGCACGGCGGTCGAGGAGATTCAGCAACGCGCGTTCTACCGCCTGTACAGCTGGCTGGGGGGGGCAGGCGATTGGCTCGATTCCCATTGGGAGCATGGCGAGCCCGCAGCGGGGCCCCCCGGACCGACCCACGGCGCGGAAGTCGATGTGGCCGGGTCGATTGTCGTGATTAGCAGTTCGGCTGCCGCTGAGACAACTTCCATCACCAACGGCGAGGTTTCGTTGTTGGCCGCGGGCGTCCTCACGAGTACGGTTGCCATCGGCCCCAACGGACTGCTGTCCGGTGCCGGTGCGATTGTCGGCAATGTGACCAACGGCGGTACGATCCAGATTGGGGCCGCTCCCTTGGCGACGTCGGCCACAGTTCCGGAGCCCTCTGCGGGATGCCTGTTGCTGATGGTGTTGTGTGGATTGCGTCGGCTGCGCTCCACTTGTCGAGGCGGGCGAAATCAGCCATAGTCGTGACACGCTCGCTCTATATTGTTTTGGCGCATCGCAACAGGCTCATCGATGGCTACTCGTACCATTCAGGACCGTAAGACCCCGTTCACAATGGTCACATGGCTGATCTGCATCATTGCCTCTTTGGGCTTCGCATTCGATATCTACGAACTCCTCATGTTGCCCTTGATTATCCGCCCAGCACTGATGGAATTGGGGGGGATTCGACCTGCTACGCAGGAGTTCACAACATGGTTTAGCCTGTTGTTCTACGTGCCCGCTGCTGCCGGCGGAATCTTTGGCCTGCTGGGTGGTTATTTGACCGACTTGTTGGGCCGGCGCCGGGTGTTGACATGGAGCATCCTGTTGTACGCGTTTGCCGCTTTCGCGGCAGGGTTTTCCACGAGCTTGCCCATGTTGTTGTTCTTCCGCTGTCTGGTATTTGTGGGCGTATGCGTGGAGTTTGTGGCGGCAGTGGCGTGGTTGGCGGAATTGTTCACGGACCCCAAGCAGCGCGAAGCGGTGCTCGGATTTACGCAAGCCTTTTCGTCGGTCGGCGGATTGCTGGTAGCGTTGGCCAATGGCATAGCCGTTGCCTGGTCGGTCAATCAACCGGCGGAACTGTTGTTTGGCATTACACTGCCAGCGGTGGCGCTACCGGAGATTCATTTGCCGAGCTGGTTGTCTTTTTTGGGCGAAATCAAGAATCCGCATGCCGATTGGCGTTACACGCTGATGTCGGGGCTGATTCCGGCCATCCCATTGATCGTGATTCGTCCCTTCTTGCCGGAATCCCCGGCATGGCAAAGCAAACGGGATAGTGGCACCCTGAGGCGGCCCAGCATTCAGGAGTTGTTCTCGCCGGCCCTCCGGCGGACCACACTGGTCACGACCTTGATGTTCACCTGCAGCTTCGCTGCCGCCTTTGGCGCGATTCAACAGATGCCGCAGATTGTTCCCGGCTTGCCGGAAGTCAAACAGCAGGTCAAGGCGGCCGTTGATCAAGGGATGCCAGCGGCTGAGCAAGAAAAAATGCGGGAAAAGCTCGTTGCCGAGGGGGCGTCGCCGCCAGCTGTGGAGAAGAAACTGGCCAACGCCATTAGTCGCGTATCAGGGCCGGTCGTGCAGCGAGCTGCGGCACACGCGACGAAGATCCAAGAGATCGGTGGACTGTTCGGCCGCTTTGCCGTGGCCGTGTTGATGATTTATGTCGTCAGCCGCCGGAC
>SXHS01000269.1 GCA_005773145.1 Planctomycetaceae bacterium
TGGCCGCCGCGCTCCGCATCGGACACGCGTTGCGCCAGTTGGCCCGCGGAGATCTCCAAGTGACTTTCGCCCAGATCGATCGCGATCACCTCCTCACGCACGTGCACTCGCTCTGTCATCTTGCCCCAATGTGAAGCCAGGGCGAGCAGCGTGACGCCTTCGGCACCGCCTTTCGCGGCGTCGAAGTCAACGCGAACGGAAACATCGGCCTCCATCTCCAACAGGGATGATTTCCATTTTTCATCGAGCCACTGAGACGGAGTTGGCCAACTTCCGTCCGCAATGCCCAGACGCCTCGCGAACTCTTGGCGCGCTTGGACCGACCCGGGAAGCTTGCCGCTATCTGCAGGAAGCCGAGCAAGTGCTTCGAGTACTGGTTGCCAATCCCTGTCAGCACGCAGGATGAAATACAGCTCTGTGGACCCGGATTCACCCGGCGGGCGAACGTAGTCCGCCACCGCTTTTGTGATCTCGGACGTTTCCAAATCGTGATTTCGGTTGGCATCGGCCATCTTCATGCGGTCGCGAGCTTGTTCTTTCTCCGCGCGATCCAGTCGCCCGTTCCGATCCAGGTCCAACAGATCGAACAACGGGTCGATTCGCTGCCGACGCCAGCTGAGGCTCCCGTCCAACTCGAGAATCGAGGAGCCTGGAACCCATTGTGTGAGCAGCCAACGCGCCTCTTCTCGCCCGACGGCACTTGGGGATAGGGCCACGTGTGCCAACAATCGCTCTCGGGCGCTATGTTTTTTCAAGAATTCCGGTGTGGCCTGGGGGCTGTTAGCCGTCGGCGCCGGTGATGTCGCGTCCTTGGAGGCTTCGACGGGCTTCGTGACCTCGGTCGGGGCGGGCTTGGCTAACGCCTCGTCGATCCAAGCTTCCTGGATGCTGCGAAACGGTTTTTCCTGGACGGTTATCGACAGATCAACGAGTACGGGAAAGTGGGTGGATAACACCAGGCACCGCACGCGACCATCGTGGGGATCGACTTCGGTGGGAACATGCCAATCCATGGCCAGCGCATCACGTTGATAATTGTCGGTTAGAGCGTTGCCGGAAGTCAAAGTGGTAAACGAATTAGGAGCGAAGTCCCGGAAACCGATGTTCGCGGGAGCGATCGTTCGCAAACGGCAATGTGGGTTGGCCACCACTGCGGGAGGTGTGGAATCAACCGCCTTTGCATAGGGTCGATCCGCGGCGACTAGTATTGCCGTGAGGAGCAGCCCGTGCGCAACGATCGGGCGCACTGTGATCGCGCCCGAGGGACGGGCTCGTCTGGCGAGAATCGGCGGCAATTGGGGATACGGCATGTGATGCATGGTGGTGTTGGGTACTAGGTCAAAATGGCGGAAATGGGGTCCCCGTCGACAATGGCGATCGGTCGTCCGGTGTCGGCTTGATTGGTGGTCTTGGGGTTCACGCCCACGGCCTGGCAGACGGTCGCCAGGACATTTTCGACGCTGACGTTCCCGTCAACGACTTCCATGCCGTCGTCACTGGTTTTGCCGTGGATCTGCCCTCCGGCGATACCACCGCCAGCCAGCACGCAGGTCCACGCTTTGGGGAAATGGTCACGCCCAGCATTTCCGTTGATGCGGGGTGTGCGTCCGAATTCGCCCATCCAGAGGATGGTGGTTGACTCCAGTAGCCCGCGCTGTTGCAGATCCTCCATCAAGGTGGCCCACCCCGAGTCGAGGGCCTGCGACAGGTCCTTCACGCCCGTGAAATTGTCCTGATGGGTATCCCACCCGGCGCCGCCTCCGGACGTTCCTGAGAGCGCGACTTCCACGAAGGGGACGCCGTGTTCGACGAGACGCCGGGCCATTAAGCATCCTTGTCCGAAGAGGCTCTTGCCGTATGCCTCCCGCAACGCGACCGGTTCGTCCTTGAGGTCGAAGGCACCAGAGGCCCCGCTATTCATCAGTTGCAGTGTGCGTTGGTAGACCGTCTCCTGGGCGCGTGCCGCACTGCCGGGGTGTTGGGCAACAAACTGAGTTTGCAATTGACGCCACATGGCCAATCGCTTTTCTGTCTGACCTGCGGTAATCCCCGGCATGCTCTTTAGGCATTCGATTTTGAGTTCGGCAAAGCCATCAGCGGGAGTCGCGGACGAGGTGGGGGCATCGGTAGCCCCAACAAATAGCGGTGCGTAGCGAGGGCCCAGAAAACCGGCCTCAAACGCCGATTGGTCGAATGCGCGGTAGGTTCCTACGCTGACGTAACGAGGGAGCGGGTCGGCATCTGAGCCCAACTGTTTGCCAAGTGTTGCCCCGATGGCCGGGTAGCGCACTGGCCCCATCGGCCGATGGCCGGTGTGCATCACGTGCGTGGCGCGGCCATGATCCCCTTCCTTGGTGCTGAGGCCGCGTACGATGGCCAGTTTGTCAGCGTGCGTCGCCAATTTGGGCAGGTGCTCGCTAAACCTCACGCCCGGTACCTTGGTTTCAATTTCGTGAAACTCGCCGCCGTTCTCATGGTTCGGCTTCATGTCAAACGTGTCGATCTGGCTTGGGCCACCGCTCATCCACAGTAAGATACAGTGACGTCGACGAGCTGGGTCGGTTGCAAGCTGGTCGGCCAGGGCCGGCAGCCATCCGCTCATGCTGAGTCCACCGATGCCAATGCCCATCGTGCTGAGCCATTGTCGTCGATGCAAGGCGTTCAAGGTATTCATCGTGTTAACTCCATCAGGTACGACATCGACCCCTCAACGAATCTCGGATCCGCATCGCTTGAAGCTAATGATTCAGAGTGAACTCAGCGCTGTTCAATAAAGCCCAGAGCACGTCTCCCAACGCCGTTTCAAGCTGTCCACCCTGGTCGTCTCCCTCAAGGTACTTGAGCAGCGCCTCCTCCTCCTCTGGCGATGGATATCGCGAGAGCGTGGCCAAGAACAGCGTTTCCAGGCGTTGTTTGTCAGTAAAAAACGGCGCTTGCAGGGACCGCAGCAGACCACTGGACCCCACACTCGTGGCATTGTGCACCAAAGGACCATTCATCAACGTTAGGGCCTGCGGAATTCCCGATTGATACTCCGTGGCTTGGCCGGGCAAGGCGCGGAACTGTTCGACGAATGCCATGCGGCTCATGTTCTGCTGGCGGAGCAGCGGTCCGGCGGCGGCGGCAGGAACGCCCACGCCGTCGACTTGTGTTGCCACGGCGATGGAATCATACAACTGTTCGGCCGAAAAGCTCTTGATGCCCATGCGGGCGAAATGCATCATGGACGACGGATCGTCAACGGGCGATCGGCTGCTCAGTTGGTAGGCCTGTGTCTGTACGAGTACTCGAATCAGCCCTCTCATGTCGTACTTGGATGCAATCAAGTAGCCCGCGAGATCGTCCAGCAACTTTGCCGACACGGGGAGATTCCCGGGCCGCATATCGTCGACCGGTTCGACAATCCCCCTGCCCCAAAGGTGGGCCCAGACGCGGTTGACCGTGGCCCGGGCGAAATAGGGGTTCTCCGGCGCAACCATCCAGTCGGCCAATCGCTGCCGTCGCGAACGATCGTCATCGGTATCGGGTGCCTCGGTGCCCAGCGGAAATTTGGGAGCCATCACACGATCGGTGTCGGGAATGACCACTTCCCCTTGTTGGTTGTCGCGGACGCGAATCACAGGTGAGGCCATCTCCATCTTTCCGCGCGGACGCGAAATGCGCGCGAAGAATGCCGCGTAGCTCCAGAAATCAGTCTGAGCGATGCGATCATCAAAAAAGTGATTGTGGCACTGCGCGCATTCGAGGCGTATGCCCAAAAAAGCACGCGCCGTCTGCCCCGCCAATTGCTCGGGCTCCATCTTCAACGCGGCGTAAAATAAGAGCGGGCCTTTTTGGCCAAGGCGCCCCTCCGCCAACAGCAACTCGCGAACGATCGTGTCGTAAGGCGCATTCGCGCCAAATCGATCTGCCAGCCACGTCTCGAACGCCTCAGTCCCTCCCAAACGAACCAAATCAACTCCACGAGGAATCAAGATCTGCCGCCAGACCGCTGCCCAATGTGTGGCGTGGTCACGGCTGGCCACCAATTCATCAATCAATCGGTCGCGTCTGCTATCTCCCCAACTGATATAGGCCTGCACTTCCGCGACCGTGGGAATCCGCCCCGTCAAATCCAGATAGATGCGTCGCAAGAATTCGTGATCCAGGGCTGGTTCGGCCGGCATGATCCCCTGGCCTCGCCATAATGATTCCAATTCACGATCCACCAATTCGCGGATTGCCGTTTCGCTCACGTCCGTCGGCACATGCACGGGACCAGGAGCTGGGCCCGGCACGCCTTTTTCCTGGGATGGCGCAGGTTCCGCGACCAGCGCGGATAGCTGCCCCTCATTTGCGCCGACGGGATCAGTCGGTGTTATTGTTATGGGAACGTCGCGCCCGTCGGTGTTAGCCACGACGGCCGGCGCGGCGGTTATGTCGGCGTTGGCTGAAACGACGGGTACGGTGTCGGGCACGCCCAACTGGGCCACACTGCGCGGTCCCTGTTGAGGATAGCCCATCCGATATTCGGCCAAAGTCGTTCCGCTCAGATCCTCCACACGGCAACTCGATGGCAATTGCGTTTGTGGATCCACTCGAAATACCAAATCGAATTCGCGTGATCCCAATCGTACTCGCACCCGCAGCTCAATCCCTTTTCCGTGTGCGTCGGAAACACGTCGCCATGATTCGCTCAATACTTCTAGGGCTGCGGAATTGTCATCTTGTCCGGCCGGCAAGGTGACTTCCGGCATTTCACTTAGCAAGAGGTCGACCAGTTCCGCCCCGGCGGATTTGGGAAACTCTTGCTTGGACTCCGTGCGTCGGATCACGCCCTCGGCCGGCTGATACCGATCGTTCAATTGCTGCCCGTAATCCGTCACGGCGGTCTCACGCGGTGAACGGTGCGCGACAATCCGATGGACAAACGAGATCCAACCCGAGTGGGTGTCTTCACCCGTTCGAGAGGTTTGGGTGGCTTGAATCCACGGCCTGGATTCGATCGCTTGCAACATCCGAGCCCAGCTGTAACCGGGCTGCGGCCAGGAAAACATCACGATACTAACGGCTGCCGCCGCTAGACCGATTCCGAAAAACCAACGACGCCGTGTGGGTTTCGTATAGATGGGCCGGTGGGGCTCAACATCCCGGGTAATTTCGCCCGCGGGTGCGGGTGGTCGGGAGACCGGCAGCCGCCCCAGCAACTCTTGTCGCAGCCGCAACTCCAGAGAATCCACGAATGCATCACGTGGCGGCTCGCCGGCGAATGCCTGTGCGAATAGCGCGTCCAGGTCATCCGGTTCAGGGGGATCGTTCAAACGGTTGTGGTCTTGCGAATCCATGGCTTTCACTCGTCCATCAAGTGGGGGGAGTTCCCTCGATGGCCTTGGCTCTCGAATCGATCTGGTTGTCCGTCTCTAGGTTGCCGATCTCTGGGTTGCCATTATTCATGTTGTTATCGTCTAGGTTCGTCGTCGCATATACCTTACGAAATGCCGATCGCGCTCGGAACAACGCCGATTCCACCGATTTCTCGGATCGACCCAAGCGCTGCGCAATACCCTGTACGGAAAGATTTTCGACATATTTCATTTGCAGCAGGTGTTGATGGGATTCGTCCAATCGATCCAATGTGGCAAAGACTCGTTCGCGAACCTCAGCCGTCTCGGATGGTCGTTCAGGCGTCGTGAGATCCAGGCACAAATCACTCCCCGGCATGGTGCCGCGGACATCCAACATGCGCTGTTGACGATCTCGGCGCCGAAAGTGATCGCACGCCTTGTTGCGAACGACCTGCCGCAGCCATCCAAACAGACAAACATCCGGAGCCTCCGAATCCGCCAGTCGGCGAACCAACGCGACCATGGACTCAGCCACCACCTCCTCGGCCAATCCTCGATTTCGCACGAGCGCATACGCGTACGGCCACGCCGCTGTCATGCAGCGCGAGTACAGCATCCGCCAGGCAGGTCCATCGCCAGCCTGGGCGCGGCGTACCAATTCCGCATCAGTCAAACGTCACCCCGTCATCGGTCTGACACACCTTGTACCGTTTGCTCACCCCACCCCGTCCCCCCAAGAACGCCATCGGCCATTGATGAGGGCGATTTCGTACCGGCAGGCCTTTCGGCCCCCTCTAATGAGGTACAAGCCATTGTTACGAAGTAGACTCCTAATGTCACTAAGTTTCTTTTGTCGCGGGTCGGTGGCCCGGCCCTATCGATCCGTTATCCCATCAACGTCCACCGTATCTACCTCCCGGTGGTACGTAGTCGATCGAACGCAAGTCATTTCCAGGTCAACCGTTACGTCTGGCTTGTCGACCCTTCTCGGCGTCAAGGAGCGGGTTCCGTTGCGCCTCGACTACAGATAAGTCGCGGCCCCCTCTTGGATCACGCGGAAAATTTCTTAGAAAATTTTGGAGGGGTGCCGGCCGGTCGGGAGCCCGGCCTGCCCTCCCTCTGCGTCTCCGCGTCTCTGCGTGCCAATGTCCGTCCGGCGACCTTGCCGAGAACGACCCGACCGCTCGCGTGTATGCAGGCGGACAAGCCGCCAGGCGCTAATCTTTCCCCGCGTGATTTGGGGCCGGTGAGCGACTACGCTATAGGACCGCGGTCGGTTCGCCCTGCACCGGATCTCGAATGAAGGTCTGACGCCATGAAAACGTATCGAGTGTTGCTGTGCCTGATCGCTTGGTGCTGGCTCTTGGGAGCCCTCCACGCGCCATTCTTCGGGCTTGTGGGCCGCTACGGCGTCCGGTCCGCACTGGCAGCCGAGGCCCATTCGACCGTTGACGCCTACGGCGACCCACTCCCTGAGGGGGCGATTCGCCGGTTTGGTACGATCCGCTTGCGGCATCCTGGGAGGGCCACAAGTGTCGCATTTTCCGCCGATAGTGAGACGCTATTTTCCGCGGGGCACGACTTCAAGATTTGTCAATGGGATGTCGCTACGGGACGGCAGGTTGCGATTATTCCCCAAGCCGAGCGTACTTCTGTCGCGATTGTCTCGCCGGACGGGGCACGGCTCGCATCCGGCGGAGAAGGTGTCGTGCGTATGTATGATCTGAAACGCCAGCAAGTCGTTTGGAGCCGGGCAATTGGGCAAAATCGCCGAATCGAAGTCGCCAAATTTTCGCCGGATGGAATCGTGTTGGCCACGGACGGATATGATGATGAAAGTACCTTGCGACTTTGGGATGTGGATACCGGCGATCTATTGCTGGAACTTGGCCATTCAAGAACCGGTGGCGGCGGTTCTCCCATTGCATTCACATCGAATGGAAATCTCGTGGCTTATGTGAGCCGATCGAGCCGCAACCCTCCCAACACGATCATAGCGGTACTGGACCTGACAAAGGGGGCTGTCGTCGGTCATCTACAAATGGGACGAGAATTCTTTGGCCTATCGCTGGCATTGTTGGACGACAAGACGCTAATCTCCAGCGGTGTCCGCTTCGAGCGCGACCAAGACGGCAACGGTCAAACGACATCTGCGGTTCGTCAGTGGGACATTCTCAATGGTCGCACCGACCATGAATTCCGAATCGACGGCCAGTTGCTTACGGGTGACGCCTCGATGGCACTTTCAGCTGACAATTCCTTGCTCGTCACCTCTCATTTTGGCACAATCGTTGTCTGGGATGTCGCGAAGCGTCATGCCCAAAAGACCATCGCACAACCAGAACACGAACGAATTTATCGCGGGGGTAACTCACACAGCGTTGCCATCTCGCCGAATAAGCAATTTGTGGCGCAGATAGGAATCCAGAGCGCTCTGCGGCTTTGGGATCTAAACACTGAGGCGCCGGTGCATTTGTGCGACCGAACACATGACGGAGCCGTGTTGGCGATTGCGCCGTCCCCCGATGGCCAGTTGCTGGCCACCAGCGGCACCGAAGGAGCGGTTCATTTATGGAACAA